>JAADJA010000085.1 GCA_013151015.1 Chlorobiota bacterium | reverse complement strand
TTTAGTGGTTGAGTTTTATGATAGGTCACTTTCAAGAAAAAGCGGGAACAACACAGTATTGCCTGATGATTTCGATATTATGAAATTGTTTTGGGAAGATTGGATGAAAAAATCTGGTGTAAAAAAATACAGAATTTATGAAAGATTCGCATCAATGAATGATTTTGAAACTGCCCTTAAAAATTTTATACTTTATGAAAAGTAAATTAAGCCAATTAAAGTAACCGTTAAATTATAAAAAACCCCCGTGAAAACGGGGGGTTTTTTTTTGATGATTTCCTAAAAGCAGTAAACGGATTTAGATTTATAAACATCTAAATTTCATCGGTATGTTCCAATGCAAATTCAATAATATTATCGGATAAATAAACACTCTTGTTTTTTCAAATCTGATTCAAGTTCATCAGTCTCCATTTCGATCATGTTCACATTAAATAAATGCAAATTCAACAAAAAAAAGACCCTATCGACCCCGGCGAGTTGAGCCGCCATTCCCGATGAGAGTTTTCCCAATTCAAAAAGCTTTACAGCCATAGCCATCTTAGCATCTATTTGAAATTGCTCATGGGTTAACTGCAAAGCATCAGGTAACTTTTCTGGGTAGCTTATGTTAAGTTGATGATTCATGTGTCAATTGTTATTCTTTCAAAAAATGCATTGTTAAATCAAACCCGGAAAATCCGGCAACATTTCCTTGGTGATTTTTTTCATTTCGATTTCCCCTTTTTTAGCGGCTTCTTCCAGGGCAGAATTTACGCCAAAGACCAAAAGCTCCTGCAATTCTTTTCGATCGTTGTTTTTCAGGAATTCTGCGGATATTTCAATGTTTTGGATAAATTTATTGGCACTTGCCTTTACCTTGATGGCACCATTGCCCACTTCGGCCTCAACGATTACGCTATCTAATTTTTTCTTTGATTCCTCTATTTTTTCACGTGCCTCGTGAAGCTTTGCAAACATATCTCCAATCATAGCTTTTGGATTAAAATTAATATTCAGATGAATGTTCAAATGTACAAAATATATGGTTCTACTGCCGTTTTATCAGTTAAAGATGAAAATTGTTTTTAATGTTAATCGTAAATCGTAATGCTCCAACGAAAAAATGAGAGAATGCGAGAATGCAAAAGCCGGTAAAACCACAAGCACCCCTGTTCAATATTCTCATTGTTTATTTGCCAAAACTTTCGAGCGAATTTACATGCTTAACGCCGATCAACCTATCGTAAGTTTCGCCGGGCTGCCTGTAATAAACGTAAATAGTATAATCGTTTTCGGTCTCCCAATGGTTTCCCTCCACAAAGGTTTCATCGCCCGTAGTTTCCCCCTTCGGCAAAAACACATACTGGTAATTATAATATCCTTGCTTGAGGATCAGGGTCTTTTCATACGCCTTTTCCTTGAAATTATAGGTCATTTTGCTTTCATCCGAAAATGTCCGGTCGGTGAGCGCCCCGTAAATATGGAAATCGCCATCAATGGAAGGGGCGGGATAGGAAAGGGAGAAATGCACGGCAATGTAATCGGCTTCCGTATCGGAATTGTTGCCGTCCTCGGTTTTTATCTTCATACGCCCG
Source organism: Chlorobiota bacterium (assembly GCA_013151015.1). GTDB lineage: Bacteria > Bacteroidota > Bacteroidia > Bacteroidales > JAADJA01 > JAADJA01. Next base: position 13,380 of record JAADJA010000085.1, on the reverse strand, counting down.
TTGATGTCATCAATGGTTTTATATACTTCGAAAGTGCGTTTCTTTTCGGGCATCAGGTAAACGGCATAACCTTCATAATCCTTTTCAATGCTCGCCACAAATTCAGAATTGTACCTCATGCTTTTAATGTCGGCTGTCCGGTATTCGTTTCCCCCGTTAAAAACATTCCCCTTCTCGAAATTGTAGTCAATTTTGTTCCCTATCATCATTTTTGGTTTTAAATCACGGATGGCATTGTCCTGTCTTTCGTTTTGCAACAAAACAATCTTTAAACCGATGAAAGGGTTTGAAACAGAATAATTGGTGGTGACCAATTCAAAGTCCACCTCTTGTTTGTAATTCCGGTCAGCAATCTCGCTGGCCTGTTTCACTATGGCGTTGATGTCAACTTTTTGGTCAAGGACCATAAACCTTCGGGTAAAGTAAATACTGTCGGGATCTTCATAATACACCTTTAATATATAGTTGCCGCTTTTCGTTGGGGCAAGGTCTTCTGTTGGAAAAACAAATTGATAATGGGTAAACGGCCTCAATGTATTGAACGAAAAATCATAATCGTAAATATAATCTTCGTAATATCCGTCAATGTATTCGTATTGACGTAAATCAGAGGGCTTCCAATCGGCATCGCAATGGACAATGGTGTAGGTGAATTCCTTGCTCCCCCCTTCCATATCATCAAAGGAAAGCTTTAGTTTTTCGCCAGAATTCAAAAGGATGAGCGGTGGCGATTGGTCAAAACCATTCCTGTAAAGCAGAAGGGATTTAATGGATGGATTATAAATTTTATTGCTTTCGCTTATATAATCAATGGTATCGGTTTCCTGGGAAAATGTAAAATTCGAAAAGCAGAACAAGAAAACAAGATACAAAAATGGGGTTATAACAAGTGTGGACGCTTTTTGCATTTGGTGGAGCTCGAACAACCTCAACAAGCGTGGACACTTTTTGCATATAGAGGCATATAAAGTCCCAACAAGCATGGACGCTTGTTGCATATGATATGTGGACGCTTGTTGCATGTGATATGTGGACATTTGTTGTATTGGGCAAAATAATTTGATTTGAAAGATTTTCATAAATTCAATTGTTTTCTTCTATGCAAATATTGTTTGATATAGAACGTAGCAAACATCCACGCCTGCGACTTATTATCAAGCAACATCAACAAGCGTGGACGCTTGTTGCATCTGAGGCGCATGTTGCTTATCTTCCCAACTCCTTCAATGCAATCCAGGCCATCAGCCCCATCCCTGTTTCCAGGCTGCTTTCGTCCACATTGAAGTTTGCCGTGTGCAGGTTGGCGTTCAGGCCTTTTTCAATATTTCGTACACCGAGCCGGTAAAAACAACCCGGGGTTTTTTGTGTGAAATAGGCAAAATCTTCTGCCGTGGTTCGCAACTCAAGATGATGAACGAAATTGTCCCCCAGATATTCTTTGGCTGCCGTTCGGGCATTTTCGGTTACTTCCTCATTATTTATCAGGAAGGGGTATCCCTGATCAATGAAGACTCCGCATTTTCCGCCCATACTTTCGGCAATGCCCTTGGCCATTTTCGTCAGCTTCAATTTTATTTCGGCCCGCCACTTTTCATCAAAAGTCCGCATGATGCCTTCAATTTTCACTTCATCGGGGATTACATTGGTTTGGCCGTTGGCAATAAACCTCCCAAATGAAAGTACGGTGGGAAGGTTGGGTTTAGCGTTTCGGCTAACGATTTGTTGCAGGGCAACCACAATGTGGGAAGCGATCAAAACAGGGTCGATATTGCGGTCGGGGATGGCACCATGCCCGCCCTTTCCTTTCACGGTCAGGAATATTTCGTCCGTAGAAGCCATGTATTTTCCACTTTTCATACCAGCGTGTCCGACATCCAGTTCGGGATAAACATGCTGTCCGAAAATCACATCGGGTTTTGGGTTTTCCAAAACACCTTCCTCTATCATCACCTTTGCGCCTCCCGGGTATTTTTCTTCCGATGGCTGGAAAATAAGCTTTATCGTCCCTTCAAATTCATCCTTTAAACCTTGTAAAATTGTTGAAGCCCCAAGCAAAGAAGCCACATGTACATCATGGCCGCAAGCGTGCATTTTCCCCGGGTTTTTAGAAGTATATTTCAATTTGTTTGTTTCCTGAATGGGCAAGGCATCCATATCGGCACGCAGGGCAATTGTCCTTTTTTCGGGGTTTCTCCCCTTTATCAAACCAACCACACCGGTTTTTGCAATCCCTTTTTTATGTTCAATTCCAATGGATTGAAGATATTCAGAAATTAAATTTGCCGTTTCAAATTCCTCAAAGGAAAGCTCGGGGTTTTCGTGGATACGTCTCCTCATATTGATTATTTCGGGGAGCAGTTCCGAAGACCGTTTTTTTATTTTTTGTTCGATATTTATCATTTGCTTTTGTTTCCATTGCAAAAATAGCTTTTTTCTTTTGGATGGGTTTTATTTATAATGGATTTAAATAACGGTCGTCTCCTAAAAATAGTTTTATAAGGGGTTGGAAAACAGCTTGTTTTTTGACAAATCTGCTGTGCTGTATTTTTATGGTTTTGCTGTTTTTCCCCATTGTTGAAAATATAGGGAGATGAATATTTGATATTTGCATGGTTTTTATAATTTCGCAACCAAATGTTATATGTAATTTTCTTTATGTATAGGAATTAATTCACATAAAGATATACCATAAGGATATGTCAAAAGATATTAAAATTAAGAATGGCCTGGATATTAAGTTGGTCGGCAAAGCCGAAAACAAAGTATCCGACCATTCAAGCGCAGATTTTGCGATCAAGCCCCCCGACTTCACAGGAGTTTTCCCCAAGTTGTTTGTTAAGCCCGGAGATACGATAAAAGCAGGGACACCTTTGTTTTTTGACAAATACAGGGACAACATTGTTTTTTCCTCCCCCGTGAGCGGGAAAGTCGTGGAAGTAAGGAGAGGTGCAAAAAGGAAAATGTTGGAAGTCAGGATCGAGTCCGACGGGAAACAGGATTATGTCGATTTTGGGAAAGCCGACCCTGGGAAATTATCAAAGGATGAAGTAACCGAAAAGCTGTTAAAGAGTGGCGTTTGGGCAAATATAAGGCAGCGCCCCTATTCTGTTATTGCCAATCCCGGGCATAACCCGAAAGCAATATTTATCTCTGCTTTTGATTCAGCCCCCCTGGCCATCGACATGGATTTTGTTTTGGACAAAGAGGCTTCTGCTTTTCAGGCAGGGATCGATGCATTGAAAAAACTCACAGATGGGAAAATCCATTTGAACATAAAGGCCGGTCAAACGAAATCAGCTGCTTTTTTGAACGCAAAGAATGTGGAGATCAATAGTTTTTCAGGAAAACATCCTGCCGGGAACGTGGGTGTGCAAATCCATCATATCGACCCAATCAATAAAGGGGACGTTGTGTGGTATGTTCATCCACAAGCGGTTGTTGCCATTGGGAAATTGTTCCAGGAAGGCAAATATGATGCAAACCGAATAGTAGCATTAGCCGGTTCCGAGGTGAAAAACCCACAATATTATAAGGTGTTGGCCGGAATTTCACTTAACGGGCTTTTTAATGGCAAAACCACCGATGGTGACTTGCGCTATATCAGTGGAAATGTTTTATCCGGGACTTCTGTAGGAAAAGATGGTTATCTTGGTTTTTATGATTACCAGCTTTCCGTGATACCCGAAGGGAACTATCATGAGTTTTTGGGATGGGCCATGCCCCGGTTCAAGAATTTCAGCTTTTCAAAATCATTCTTTTCCTGGCTTACGCCAAATAAAGAGTACCGTTTGGATACCAACCTCAATGGAGGCCATCGTGCATTTGTCCTTACCGGGGAATACGAAAAGGTTTTCCCATTCGACATTTATCCCATGCAATTACTGAAGGCCATTATGGTCAAAGATATTGATAAAATGGAGAACCTTGGTATTTATGAAGTGGACGAGGAAGATTTTGCGCTTTGCGAATTCATTGATGTTTCGAAAACCGAAATGCAATCAATTGTTCGCGAAGGCCTGGATTTCATCCGCAAGGAAATGGAGTAGATGACCTTCCAGAGTCTGAAAGACCTGGAAGCGTCAGCAATGGCAAGAAAGAAATGATACTTTGAAAACAAAGAATATTAAATAATCAATAAAATAAATGAAGGCATTAAGAAATTATCTTGACAAGATCAAACCGCAATTCGAAAAAGGGGGGAAGCTCGAAAAGCTCCATTCCACTTTCGAGGCCTTTGAAACATTTCTGTTTGTACCCGATAAGGTTACGTTCAAAGGAAGTCATATCAGGGATTCGTTTGATATGAAACGGGCCATGATCGTTGTGGTCGTGGCATTGATACCTGCCTTGCTTTTTGGTATGTGGAACACAGGTTATTGGCATTTTAAATCCCTCGGTGAAACTGTCGGTTTTTGGGACATGTTTTTTTATGGCTTCCTGAAAATCCTTCCGATTATTGTGGTTTCCTACGTTGTCGGACTTGGGATCGAGTTTGCTTTTGCCCAGCATCGCGGGCACGAAGTGAACGAGGGCTACCTTGTTTCTGGAATGTTGATCCCTTTGATAGTGCCTGCCGATATCCCTTTATGGATGCTGGCGATTGCCGTGGTATTTGCGGTTGTAATCGGCAAGGAGGTTTTTGGCGGTACGGGGATGAATATCCTAAATCCTGCATTGACGGCCAGGGCTTTCCTGTTTTTTGCCTATCCACAAGATATGTCGGGCGACAAGGTTTGGATCGCCGAAAAAGCTGATGCCTTCTCGGGCGCCACACCGCTTGGCAATGCACTTGTGGGCAATTTTGATAATTTCCCATCTGTTCATGATCTGTTTTTCGGGTTTGTCCCCGGTTCGGTCGGTGAAACTTCCACAATTGCAATTTTAATTGGTGCGGCAATATTATTGTTTACAGGTATTGCCAGTTGGCGGGTAATGTTTTCTGTTTTTGCAGGAGGGTACATTATGGGGCTGATATTTAATTTCTTTGGTGCAAACGCATACATGGAACTCCCGGCATATTATCACCTTATAATGGGCGGTTTTGCATTTGGGGCCGTGTTTATGGCAACCGATCCGGTAACCGCTTCACAAACAAACAGGGGGAAATATATCTACGGTTTCCTTATCGGTTTCATGGCGGTGATAATCCGTGTCGTGAACCCAGCTTACCCGGAAGGGATGATGCTCGCTATTTTATTGATGAACGTATTTGCCCCGCTTATTGACCATTACGTTGTGGAATCCAACATAAAACGGAGATTGAAAAGGATAAAAGTTAAAGCTTAAGAAAATAAAAATCAAATAAGATGTTTAGTAACAGGTATATATTTATTTACGCTTCGGTGATGGTGATTATAGTTGCTGCCGTACTTTCTTCGGCTGCCACCTATTTAAAACCATACCAGGAACGGAATATCCGGACAGAAAAAATCATGGATATCCTTAAATCGGTGAAGATTGATGCTGATAAAGCTGATGCCGAAACGCTTTATAACAAATACATTGTCGAGGAGCTTGCCCTGAACACGGCAGGCGATGCCATAAGTATTTATAAAAACCAGGGGTTTGAAAAAGGGGACTTAAGGCCTTTTGACATTAAACTAAAAACCGAATTAAAAAAGAAACAATTTTTGGATGCCGGTAAAAAAGTCGATGGAGAACCTGCGTTCCCAATGTATATTTGCAAGCACGACAATAAAACATTTTATATTATCCCGTTAAGGGGAAAAGGTTTGTGGGGGCCGATTTGGGGAAACATTGCTTTGGAGGATGATTTCAAAACCGTTTATGGTGTTACGTTTGGGCATAAAGGCGAAACCCCCGGGCTGGGCGCTGAAATAGCGACACTCGCCTTTCAAGATCAGTTTGTAGGGAAAACTATTTTTGACGATAACTATAAATTCACTTCCATTGATGTTGTGAAAGGTGGTATAGCAACAATGCCGGCTGATCAGCAAATCCATGGGGTAGATGCTATTTCAGGGGGTACGATCACAAGCCATGCCGTTGCAAGTATGATAAGGGATTGCTTGTCGAATTACGAAGCATACATAAAAAAACAAATTAAATAGAATTGGCATTAAATCGCCTGACGATTTTTAAAATATACACACATGAGTGAAGCAGTAAAACAAAAAGAACCTTTGTTCTCACCGAAAAACAAAAAGCTGATATTTAATCCGCTGAGCAAGGAAAACCCGATTACCGTTCAGGTGTTGGGGATATGTTCGGCCCTGGCCGTTACGGCAAAACTGGAACCTGCCTTTGTGATGTCCGTTTCCGTAATGGCTGTTTTAGCGGCTGCGAACGTGATAATATCGATGCTGAGAAATACAATCCCCTCACGGATCAGGATTATTGTTCAATTGGTGATAGTTGCGGCACTTGTGATCCTTGTTGACCAGGTGTTAAAAGCTTTTGCCTATGATGTGAGCAAACAGCTTTCGGTTTTTGTTGGCCTCATTATCACAAACTGTATTTTAATGGGACGCCTCGAGGCCTTTGCAATGGGGAACAAACCTTGGCCGGCCTTTTTGGACGGGATTGGAAATGCAATGGGCTATGCATGGATATTGATTACAATCGCGTTCGTCAGGGAACTTTTTGGTTCCGGTACAATCTGGAACTATCCGGTCATGGAAAACCTTGGTTTATATGATATAGGCTACAAGAACAACGGGTTTATGATTTTGCCCCCAATGGCACTTATCGTTGTAGGGATCATTATCTGGATACAAAGGTCGAGGGACAAGGAGTTGGTTGAGGAGAAATAAACAAAACAGGCAGTAGGCAATTAGTAAAAAAAATACAATAGATTATCCGTCTAAGCTGAAGCTACGGACGGGCTAGCACGAAGCAAACAGCAATTAATTACATTTAATAATTCTAATCATCATGCAAGAAATTTTTAACATATTCGTAAAGTCGATCTTTATAGATAACATGATATTTGCCTACTTCCTGGGCATGTGTTCCTACCTTGCCGTATCAAAAACGGTAAACACATCTTTTGGATTGGGCCTGGCCGTGGTTTTTGTTTTGGGCATTACCGTGCCAGTGGATTATTTGCTCAATAAATATATTTTGGAAGCAGGTGCTTTGTCCTGGTTGGGTGAAGATTTTGCCGAAGTTGACCTGAGCTTTTTGAGTTTCATCATGTTCATCGCTGTAATTGCCTCCATGGTACAATTGGTCGAAATGGCCGTTGAAAAATTTGCCCCTGCATTGTACAATTCCCTTGGGATATTCCTTCCACTGATTGCCGTGAACTGTGCAATACTTGGAGGTTCGCTGTTCATGCAGGAGAGGGAATATGAAACAATCGCCGAAGCCACCTCTTTTGGAGTTGGATCGGGTGTGGGTTTTTTCCTTGCGATAATCGGTATTGCGGCCATCCGTGAAAAAATCACGTATTCAAATGTTCCTGCCCCACTTAGGGGATTGGGGATTACATTTATAATAACCGGGTTGATGGGAATTGCCTTTATGAGCTTTATGGGAATAAAACTGTAGTTCTTGATTCGGGGGTTTTCAATTTAAAATTCAAAATAAAAATAGAATAAAATGATATTACTTGAAGTTGGAATAGGAACAGTAGTTTTAACGAGCGTGGTCGTTTTCTTATCTGTAATTTTATTGTTGGTCATCGTTTTGCTTTATGCACGAAAGAAACTGACCCCACAAGGTGATGTTACCATTACCATCAATGACGAAAAAGAACTGGTGACAAGCCCGGGATCCACACTGTTGTCCACACTTTCTGCCGAAAAAATATTCATCCCTTCAGCCTGTGGTGGTGGCGGTACATGCGGTATGTGCAAAGTACAGGTTTTTGAAGGTGCGGGTTCAATCCTGCCAACAGAAACGGGCTTCTTTACGCGCAAAGAACAAATGAAGAATTGGCGTCTTGGATGTCAGGTGAAAGTTAGGGAAGACTTGAAAATTGGCGTTCCCCCAGAAATATTCGGTATCAAGAAATGGGAATGTGAAGTGGTTTCCAATAAAAACGTTGCCACCTTTATCAAAGAATTCGTGGTTAAGCTTCCCGAAGGCGAACACCTCGATTTCCGTTCAGGTGGGTATATCCAAATTGATGTGCCTGCAATAGATGTTGACTTTAGTAAGGATATTGAAATAGATGAGGAATACCGTGGCGACTGGGACAAGTTCAAAATGTGGGACTTGAAAATGAAAAATCCTGAACCCATTTACCGTGCCTATTCCATGGCCAACCACCCGGCCGAGGGAAATATCGTGATGTTGAACATCCGTATAGCCACACCTCCTTTCGACAGGGCAAAAGGTGGGTTTATGAACGTGAACCCCGGGATTTGTTCTTCCTATATTTTCTCAAGGAAGCCGGGTGACAAGGTGATGGTTTCAGGCCCTTACGGTGAATTCTTTATTAAAGATACCGATCGCGAAATGATGTTTATAGGTGGTGGTGCCGGAATGGCCCCCATGCGTTCCCATATTTTCGATTTGTTCAAGACCAAACATACCAAACGGAAAGCTACTTTCTGGTATGGGGGCCGTTCCTTGCGCGAGCTGTTTTATGTTGACCAGTTTGAAAAAATAGAAAAAGAAAACCCCAACTTCAAGTTCAACATTGGCTTGTCGGAACCCATGCCCGAAGATAACTGGGAAGGCTATGTGGGCTTTATCCATCAGGTGATTTACGACAATTACCTCAAGAACCATGAAGAGCCCGAAGAAATCGAATATTACCTTTGTGGCCCTCCAATGATGAACGATGCGGTAAACAAAATGCTGGACGACCTTGGCGTACCCGAAGAAATGATTGCCTTCGATGATTTTGGAGGTTAAAATATCATTTGAAAATTATTGATGTATAAATCCCGGGTAGTCTATTCGGGATTTTTTATTTTTGAATCTATGAAAAACCTTCTTCACATTAGCATCTTGTTATTTGTATTTACTGCTTGTACAAATCAGCAACAAGATATTTTGGTCAAATTCACAGGCGAAACCCAGGGGACTTATTATGCCGTTACCTATTTTGAAAAGGATGGCAGAAGCTATCAAACAGAGATTGATTCGCTGCTGCATGATTTTGACCTTTCCGTTTCGATGTGGGTTCCGCAATCCATTATTTCAAAGATAAACCGGAATGAACCCAATGTGGTTGCTGACGGGCATTTCCTGGGGAACTACAATTTGTCAAAACAGGTGTATGAAAAAACGGATGGGGCATTTGACCCAACAGTTGCCCCTTTGGTAAATGCCTGGGGATTTGGGTTTAAGGATCGAATGCACGTGGACAAAAAGGTGGTGGACAGTTTGCTCCCTTTGGTCGGCTTTAATCATGTGAAGATAGTGGACAATAAAGTCGTGAAAAACGACCCTCGTATCCAATTTGATTTTAATGCCGTGGCCCAGGGTTATTCCGTTGACCTCGTTGTAAACTTCCTTAAATCGAAAGGGGTAAAAGCCTGCCTGGTGGATATTGGCGGGGAGGTGATGACATATGGGAACAAACCTGATGGCAGCTTTTGGAAAGTGGGGATCGAAAAACCAAAAGACAATGCCGCTTACGGCGAAGGTCTAAAGGCCATTGTGGAACTCGAAAACAAAGCCCTCGCCACATCCGGGAGTTACCGGAAGTTTTATGAAGAAAACGGGATGCGCTACTCCCATACGATCAATCCGAAAACCGGATATCCTGTCCAACATTCATTGTTGAGTGTTTCGGTTTTGGCCGACAGTTGTGGATTGGCCGATGCTTTTGCCACAGCGTTTATGGTGCTGGGCGTAGATGAATCAAAGCACATTTTGGAAGAAAACCCATACCTTGAAGCCTATTTTATATTTTCAGATGAAAAGGGAAACTTGCAGACTTATGTAACAAAAGGCTTTCGGGGAATAATCATTGAAGAAATGGATTGACATTTCGACAGGCTTGCCCGATTTTCAAGGCGGGTTCAATGTGACCTGTTGAGTGGGAGCAAGCCATTGCGCAAGTGACCTGAAAGGTCGAAAAAAACACAGCGAAGCTCTTTTAAGCTTTTAAAACCCCATGGTGTTTTTCGTAGTTCACGCATTTGGTCTCATCGCCTTCGGCATCGCATGAGCAACCAATTTTCTGTCCGGTGGAAGTATCGACAGAGCTACATGATTTTGTGAACATCCCCCCTTTTTGAAGGAACATTTTGATGCCGATAATCGCAAAAGCAAAACCGACAAGGGCTATGGTTACCAGAAATACCTGAAAGTTCATGTTTTTATTTTTTTGCAAAGATACGGTATCTGTTTGTAAGGATTGCAGAAAACCCATCCTAAATTATTGGTCACATTGAGCCTGTCGAAATGTAGGTTATGCTTTTATTAAACATGTTTCGACAGGCTCAACATGACCTGTTTTTAATGGAGGTCATCTTTGAGTGGAAAGAAAAATTTCACAAAGCTGTTTTCTGTCTCCTAAACTCCGCCAAAACCACGGCCGTGGCAACCGAAGCGTTCAGGCTTTCAGCACCTGCTTTTTGTGTGGAAGGAAAATGGGGAAAATAAATGGGTTCGGTGATAAAGGACAGGAGCTCTTTGGAAATCCCTCGCGATTCATTCCCGATAATAATTATCCCATTTTCGGAAAGTTGCGTGTCATAAATATTTTTCCCATCGAGCAAAGTGCCGTAAACCGGGAGACCGTCCGGGATATTTTTCAGAAAGGCGACCAGGTCGGTATAATGGACGCAGACCCTTGTGAGCGAGCCCATTGTCGCCTGTACGGTTTTCGGGTTGAAAACATCAACGCTGTCCCTGGTGCAAACAATATGACGAATGCCAAACCAATCTGCCGTACGGATGATCGTTCCCATGTTCCCCGGGTCTTTTATTTCATCCAGCAGGAGTACAATGTCTGAAAAAGCCATTATTGGAAAAAGACCGGAAGCCGGGATTTCCGTAATGGCAACAACTTCATTGGGTGTTTTTAAAAGGCTGATCCTGTCAAGCTCCTTTTTCGTAATGGAAACGAATTCTGTTTCGGGGTATTTATGTTGGATGCCCATAATTCCCGATTCCGGTAAACCCAAAACCTGCTCAACAATAAAATCACTTTCCAATAATTCCGACACAAGTTTTGGCCCTTCGGCAAAAAACTGTTTGTGGAGCAGACGGAATTTCCGCAGTTTCAAGGAATTGATATGTTTAATAGTATTTTTGGAAAACATCTTTTTTATTTGATTACAAATTTAGGTTATTTTTAAAACAATGAATGGGTGTCATCGTATTTTGCCTTGTTTGAAATTTTATGCGAAGACACTGATCGTTATGATTCATATGATCAACACAGATAAATACTATTTTTAAAAGTACCCTTTCAGCATTATTTTATTCTTACCTTAAAGCATTCTGACAATCTCGCCTTGAACCATTTCCACCTTTTCTCATTCTTGCATTGAATCATTCCCGCATTGACTCCTGTCTCTTTTATACTTTTTCTAGTGGTATTCTGCCATATTTTTTTCTAGTGGTATTCTGCCATGTTTTTTGTTGCGGCTTGTTGCACCTTTGCATTCTCATGAATGGCATAATAAAATTCGTAAAAAACATACAAATCATCAGGGAAAATACCAATCCCGATTTGTTTGCCGTGAAAGCTACCGGCGTGGCCGAGTTACAGCGTATGCTCGCACCTGTCCTGGTATCTTCCAGGAATTACGAAAATGCCCCTAAAGACGGTGTTTACGAGCTTGATTTCGTATTGGGCGCCGCACAGGATGAAATGACCGAGGTGGAAATGGAAGTGGATGTGGTTTTCAGGTTCAAGAAAATACCCAAATGGGTGAAAGCCATAAAAGTGAACGCAACTGAAAATTCGGATATCGAAATAGTTTAAATAAATTGCAGAAGGAGAAGAGTACTGATTGTTCCGCTGGTGAAAGTCTTGTTTTTAAACGCAGTTTAAGAACATGCTTTCATCGGCCCATTTTTTTCGATTTGCTTTTTCCGATACCGACCAGATTAAATTTGCTAAGTCATATCCAAAAAATTGATTAATTTTATGCAAATGTTTTCATTATCCTCAGGTCATATTGAGCCTATTGGTCGCATCGAGCCTGTCGGTCACATTGAGCCTGTCGGTCACATTGAGCCTGTCGGTCACATTGAGCCTGTCGGTCACATTGAGCCTGTCGAAATGTCAACCCTAAAAATTGAGAATTATGTCTTCTTTACAACCAGAATGTGTCCTGTGGAAAAAACGGGATAAAACAAAACTAAAAAACGTATGTACAGTGGAAGTCCCTGCCGGAAAAACATTACGGCTGCATGCAGGTGACCCAACTACCACTGGCAGTGCTACCCTTATCCGCTATGATGTGATAACCGATACCACACAGGAAACCATTCATACGGAAATAAAAACCGAGGAATTTCCCTGGGACGGCCTGTATCATGAAGTAACTACACAAATTATTAGTGGGCCGCTTATCAGCAGCTATACGGATAATACAAATAATAACAACTATTATTAGAAATAAAAATCTGTTATGAAGTTTTTTATAATGATTGAAATCTTCATCTGAATGAAAAGTTTATGATCTGTTTTCGTTTAAAGTTTAGATTAGGTGTTTTTATAATGCTTTTCCTGATAGTTTGTCCGGTCTATATTTATTCCCAAAGTATTCAAATAGATAGTTTAGAGATAGAGTTAGCTTCGCAAGGAAAAGATACCTTAAAGGTGAAAACTCTATTAAACCTTGCTGCTTCTTGGCTATATTTTGACATAGATAAGAGCATTCATTATTACAAAAGGGTCTGTGAAATTTCTGAAGACCTTAACTATCCATATGGATTAGCGGAGGGTCATTACCAAGTAGGTCTTTGTTATATGAAGTATAAACAGCAACCAGATTCTTCCCTGCCCTATGCTAATAGGGCAATTGCAGTTTCTGACTCATTGCATTTACTGAAAATACTTCTAAAATCCTATCGTCTTAAATCTATTTGTAAGCGGATAAAAGGAGATAATTCAAGAACAAGGTACTATACCATTAAATGTTTGAATATTTCCAAAAAGTTAAATGATAGTTTAGGTATAGGGAAAGCCTATGGAGAACTTGGAATATTTTTCTTTAGTAAAGCAGACTATGATTCGGCTGCTATCTATTATATGAAAGCTATTGATGTTTTTGAAAAAACGAGACAGGAAAAGTTGCTTGGTATGACATTTAGCAATATTGCAAAGAATTATTTAAAAACAGATGATAATGAGTTGGCAGAGAAATATTTGTTAAAAACATTAAATATAAAGGATGAATCATGGCAGCTTGCAAATTTTCCTATTATATATGATAATTTAGGAATAGTTTATACACGAAAGGGGGATTATAAAAAGGCCATTGAATATTTTAATCAAGG
>JAADJA010000131.1 GCA_013151015.1 Chlorobiota bacterium | reverse complement strand
AATGATTATCTGGAAAACAGGAGAGACAATGAAGAAAGAATTTTCACGATGGGTGGCTCGACAGAAATAAAATTATCATTGAGCCATTTCTTTTTACAGAGTGGACTTGATTATTCAGTGTACGGACAAAATGGGAATTATCGGTTTACAACAGATGAAATTGATTATGAAAACAGCTATTACAACTACGACACAACCTGGGTCTGGATTTATGATCCCCCTGACGCCTATCCTTATCCAATTGTAACCGACTCCACATTTGTACCGGACTATTTTGTAAAAACAAGCTTTGCAAAAAACCGCTACACCTATCTTGAAATCCCTCTCATTGTAGGTGTTCAATTTGCCGGTGATAAAAAAACAAGTTTTGAGATCGGGACCGGGGTTTCATTCGGATTTCTTGTTTCTACCAAAGGACAGCTTCCCTCCCTTGATGGAAATTCACTGACTGAACTTAATAAATCAGATGCATTCCTTCAGAATACATCCCTGAATTTCATTGTACAATCCGGTGTCAGGTTCAGGTTAAGCGACAAAACCAGTTTTACGATCAGACCATACTATAAAGGCAGTCTGCAATCAAACTTTGAAAAAAGCTTTCCAGTTAGCCAAAAATTTCGTACACTTGGGATATCGTTCGGGATGAACATTAAGCTGTAATTTTATATATCAATACTTTGGTAATTTTTTCTCGCGCTACGCCGCAAAGAACGCAACGTATTGATATACAATAATGTGATAAAATATGTGATTAGATTATAAATATATAAAAATCAATACTTTGTAATTATTTACCGAACCAATGTATATACGAACCCTCCTTTTCATCATATCACTATTGCTTACCACAAGCATGTTTGCACAAAACAGGGCCAATATTTGGTATTTCGGGAATGAGGCCGGTATCGATTTCAGCAATGGAGAGCCCGTTCCTGTATTCAACGGAAAAATTCATGCTGAATCGGGTTGTGCCAGCATCTGTGATACAATTGGGCAACTACTATTTTACACAAACGGCAAAAATGTTTGGGATGCCGAACACAATGTGATGCCCAATGGCGATTCCTTGATTGGTTCTTCCCTTGCAAACCAAAACACTGTCATTATCCCCAATCCCGCGAATAATGACCTCTATTATCTTTTTACGGTTGACTCCCTGTCAAATGGTTTAAGCTATTCAGAAATTGATATGACATTGAACAACCACCTTGGCGACATTACCACCAAAAACCAAATCCTTACAGGCTTTGTTAACGGTAAAATCACAGCAGTTAAGCATTGTAATTCGAAATATTCGTGGGTCATTATACGAAAAGCAGATACCCCTCTTTTCAATTCCTACCTTGTGAGCGACACGGGCGGGGTTTCGCAAGATCCTGTAACAAGCCTGACCGGAAGCGGGATTTTGGCCGACATAGGTTATTTGAAAGCCTCGCCTCCCGGGGACAAAATTGCCCTGCCTATCAATTCAACAGAAATACTTTTAGAGATATTCGATTTTGATAATTCGACAGGAACAATCTCAAACCCGAAAAGGATTTACAAGAATGATGATATTATCTATGCCTATGGTGTTGAATTTTCAGGGGATGGCAAATTCCTGTACATAGCAACCGGAGGTCAAAAATACGATCTTTTACAATTTGATTTAATGAAAGGTACCGAAGAAGAAATAAACGGATCGGCCGTGAAAATTTCGTCTGGGAATATCTATGCCCTTCAAATTGGGCCCGATTCGAAGATTTATGGTGCCAGGGTTAATGACAATTCATTGAGTGTTATCAATTATCCTGAGAGAAAGGGAGAAGATTGTTTTTTTGAAAAAGCGAAAATTGATTTAGGGGACAAAGAATGTTTAATGGGATTGCCCGGTTTCAACCAGAGCTATTTTTACTTCCCTTCCATTTCACATAAGAACACCTGCTTGGGCGAAACCACTTCGATGTGGTTTAATGGTTCTACAAATATTGATTCTGCTGTATGGGAAATCCCTAACATTGATTTGGATACAAATATTTATGAATATCCCTTCACACTGGAGCATACATTTGAGGTTGCTGAAAATTTCAGCATTAATGTATTTGCTTATCATTGTGGAGCTGTTGATACGATTTATGGAGACATTACGATTACCCAAAATCCGAAAATTAACCTTGGAAACGACACAACTATCCAGGAAGGAAATACAATTACCCTGGATGCGGGTGAAGGTATGGACGAATACCTGTGGAACACTGGTGATGATGGACAGGAACTGATAGTTTGGGACACAGGTATTTACTGGTCACAGGTAACAAAAAGTAATTGTTTTGCCATTGACACGATAAGAGTTTCAATGATTCCGGCAAGTATTCAACTCCCAAACGCTTTCAGTCCGAACGGAGATGGCCTGAATGATTTTTTTGAGCCCATATTAAACGGGCTTGTTACGGATTATCGAATTGAGATATATAATCGTTTTGGGGAAATGGTCTGGCAAAGTTCGGATATATTAAATGGCTGGGATGGCAATTACAAAGGGGAACCCTGTCCCGTTGAGATGTACGTTTGGCAAATGCGATATAAAATAATCAAGGGAGAGAAATCCGAAGTCTATAAGGATACGGGCAATGTGAGTTTATTCAGGTAAAAACAAAATGCAAAACAACCTCTGTTCAAAAACCTTCGTCCATATTATTGAACACGTTCTCAAATTGCAATTTGATTAATTTATTTTCTAACCTTTTAAACTTAAAGATCATGAAAAAATATTTATTCTTTCTGGCAATATTTGCCAACATCGGCCTTTTCGGGCAAAACCAGGCACCGGTTGCAGTAAACGACACGGTTTTCACACCGGTAAAATTGGGCGATTACGTCACCATTAATGTATTGCAAAACGATTACGACCCTGATGGGGATTCAATATTTATCCTATCATCAGGGGGTGTTGGAACCATTATGGACAGCACTATTACATTTTATATCAACCCTCATTCTGATTGGAATTGGGAAGTCGGTGAAATATATAGGAATTACTCGATTTCAGACACAAATTCGAATACTGCCGAAGCAACCATAGTCATCCAATTAGACAAAAGTTGGTATGAATATCTCGACATCAACAATATAAAAGCAAGGTTTAACGCCAATGGTAACCACTTTTGGGATTTCAATAACAATAAAGAGTATTTTTATCCTAGCGAGAGTGAAACCGGAACAATTTGGAATTTTGCCTTTTGGCTTGGTGGATTGGATGAATCCGGCGATTTACGGGTTGCGGCGGAAAGATACAGACAAATTGGAACCGATTACTGGACTGGCCCTGTTTCCACAGATGGCAATGCCACTACGGATTCCGCAACTGTATTGCAATGGCGCAACATTTGGAAACTGAACAAAGATGAAATTGCCTATCATCTTGAACACTGGGCCGATCCGGGATATGAACCCATTGAAGACATTGCCACATGGCCTGCTCATGGAGATACAGCACTTGGACAAAGCTATAATCTGGCACCTTATATTGATGTGAACACCAATGGCGTTTACGAACCTCTTTCAGGAGATTATCCCTTGATAAGGGGCGACCAAACTCTCTTCTTCATCATCAACGACCAAAAACAACATTCAGAAACCGGGGGACTTCCAATAGGGATTGAAATCCATGGGTTTGCCTATGCTTTTGATGCACCGGACAATCCTGCCCTGAACAACACCACCTTCTTGAGTTACAAGATTTTCAACCGTTCACAGCACACCCTTACGGATGCATATGCAGGTACATTCACCGACCTTGACCTAGGTTATGCCTGGGATGACTTTGTGGGATGTGATGTGGAACGAGGCGCATATTATGCCTATAATGGGGATGATTTTGATGACCCAGACATCACGTGGCAAGGTGATACAATACCACAATATGGTGAAAATCCACCGGCACAAGGTGTGATTATCCTTGGCGGGCCTTATATAGATCCCGATGGGATAGACAATCCTGCAGATGAATGTGATGAAAGCATCAATGGTGTTGGGTTTGGAGATGGTATAATCGACAACGAAAGGTTTGGGATGAGCAATTTTGTTTATTTTAACAACTCTCAAAATCCCACTGGAGACCCTGAGGTTTATTATGAGTATTACAACTATATGAAATCAATCTGGAAAGATTCAACGGCTATGGAATACGGTGGCAATGGCCATGTTTCATCAGGAGCTTACGGGCCTGCTGCAAAATTCATGTTTCCCGGTTTGTCCGACCCATGTAACTGGGGAACAGGTGGTGAAGAACCTTACGGTCCAATTGATTGGACAGAACAAACTGCCGGCAATGAACCTGGCGACCGGCGTGGCATGTGCTCCATGGGCCCATTTACACTTGAAGCAGGTAGTTTCCACAAGGTGGATATTGCTTTTGTGACCGCCCCCGGTGACGAAAACACCAATTCCGTTGACAGGCTAATGACTTACATTGATTCCGTAAAAACATTTTATTATCAGGATCCTGACCATTTTGGTTTTGCATGGATGGGCAGCGATGAAACGGAAATCAAAAATACGGAGTTCCTTATTTATCCCAATCCGGCATCTTATGAATTATTTGTCCAATTTGAAGATATCCAAAAAAATACCTTCATAGAGATTTATGATTTATACGGAAAAATGGTGAAACAGATAAAAGTTGCAAACAGCGAACTCTCCAAGATAAACATTTCCAATTTGGAACAGGGGATATATGTATTGCGTGTAAAATCCCTGTCAGGCATGATTTCAAGAAAATTCCTGGTAAAATAATCAGGACTTAATTTAATTTATTACTCGACCATCCCAAAATACCGGGATGGTTTTTTTATTGGACTTATACAAATATCACCTTTCAACCAAAAACATTTTCAGTTATATTTGCCAAAAAATTGAGAAATTTAACCATTTATCTTAAGAAAATGAATTTCAACATCACAAGAAAAACCCTCCTTCTTGTTTCTGTTATTGGCCTTTTCTTTTCGGCCCCGGCGCAAAACACAGGGACAATAGATGAAAACGGCTTGAACAAAATGCGGGAACAGTTCCACAACGACAAAGATGCAACAGCAAGGATGAACGCCGTGTCATCAAACAATATCAGGAGTTTATCACTGAACAGGGAAAACCTCGGAAAGCTGGACATGCACTTTTCCAACCGCATTGAAACCAAGGGCATCACCGATCAAAAGTCAACCGGGAGATGCTGGCTGTTCACTGGGTTAAACGTATTCAGGGCAAAAGTCATAAACGACAACAACCTGGAAGATTTTAGCTTTTCGCATAATTTCAATTTTTTCTATGACCAACTGGAAAAAGCCAACCTCTTTCTTGAAGGGATAATCAACACAACCGACAAACCCCTGGATGACAAAAGGGTGGAATGGCTGTTCAAAAACCCCATTGGCGATGGTGGGCAATGGACGGGCGTGGCGGATATCATCGGAAAATACGGACTTGTCCCTTCCGATGTTTTCCCTGAATCTTTTAACAGTGAAAACACGGCCCTTATGTCGCGGATGATCAGGAGAAAACTGCGGGAAGACGGGATGGGCCTACGGGAAATGTTTACGGAAGGGAAAAATAAAAAAGAGATCAGTGACAAAAAAGAGAAGATGCTGGCCGATATTTATCAGATGTTGGCCATCAGCCTCGGCGAACCTCCAACGGAATTCCGATGGCGGTATGAAGATAAAGATGGAAAACTTTCGGAAATGAAAACCTATACGCCCAAGTCTTTTTATGAGGAATTTGTGGGTATCGACCTTGATGATTATGTGATGTTCATGAACGACCCAAGCCGGGAATATGGAAAGCTTTATGAAATTGATTACGACCGCCATATCATCGAAGGGAGAAACTGGAAATACATTAACCTCGACATCGAAAAGATCAAAGAATTTGCCAAAAGCTCCATCCTCAGTGGTGAAGCCATGTATTTTTCATGTGATGTGGGAAAACAATTCGACAAAAACCGGGGAACGCTGGATATAAACAATTATGATTATGGTGGCTTGTTCGGGGTTGATTTTGGAATGGACAAGAAAATGCGCATCCAGACATATGAAAGCGGTTCGACACATGGAATGGCACTGGTGGCTGTTGACATTGCCGAAGGAAAAACAAAAAAATGGCTTCTGGAAAACAGTTGGGGCGATTCGGGTTTCGACAATGGTTACCTCATTATGACCGATGAATGGTTCAATGAATACATGTTCCGGCTTGTGGTGAACAGGAAGTTCATCGATGCCAAAACATTGGAAATCTTGGATCAAGAAGCTATATTACTTCCACCCTGGGATCCCATGTTTTCACCTGAGGATTAGGTTTCGAAACAATTTCAGCATTAGGGGAGTGAACATTTCAGGGGAAAAGCTGTTTTTTATATGAACAACAAAAACCCGGATTTCTATTCCCGAATTTTCAAAATATCAATATCGAAATAAAAAAACTGAACTTATGAAAGAAAAAATCATCATTGAAACTGTCGGAACCATTTCAAAAAAAGAAACCCTTGCCAGTATCGAAGACAGCTTTAGCAAGGGCTCCCTTGTTTTGGAGATCCTTTATCCATTTCCAGGATACTACCATACAACCGTCCCTGACACAAAAACCCTTAGCCCATCAAGTGTTTTCCTGATCACAAAAAGGAATTACACCGATGAAAAAATCATCCGGGCATATTATGAAATAAAAAAAGAGTTTGGGGATGAATTCAATGCCACCCCAGGAAAGCTCACCCTCTTCAACGTGCAGACTTCCTGCATCCGCATCAAATACCTTGAAGGATATGACAAGCTTGGGAAACTCATCGAACTTTTCGGCAAACATGGCATCCAAATGGCCAAGTACCGCCGTGTTTCCCCTTATGAGGGCGTAATCAAAATCAATAAGTTTTTCTCACTGAGCAACCCTCAAAAAGGATTGTACATTGACATTGCGGAACCGGAAATGTGTTATATCGAAATCCCCGGACACCTTAAATGGTCAACATTTGAAAAAATGACCCATGAAATAAAAGCCAATATCGACGAGAACAAATTTGATGCGGCCCTGGGTTCGTTCTATCGCCAGGATTGCCTTTTGGACGTAGTCAGGATTTACGACAAAAACATCGACAACCATAAAATCGGCACCATAAAAGAAAAGTACCTTGAAGCAATCAGCAGATTGAAGACAAAATGATCCCCCAATTAAAAACGAGTATCATCGAATGGCTTATCGGCTTAAATTTAAGCGAAGATGCAGCCAAGCTTATTACCGACTTTTCCTTTTTTGCCGGCCTGTTGGTCTTGAGTGCCTTTTCTTATATCATCGCAAAAAAAGCACTTGTGAGCCTCATAAAAAGGCTTACCCAAAAATCGAAAACCAAGTGGGACGATATTTTTGCCGAAAAAGGGGTTTTTAATATCCTTGCTTATTTCATCCCACTTTATATCCTTTACACTTTTACCCCGATAACGCTTAGCAATTACCCCATATTCGTTTCTGGTGCCGAGGCCATTTTTTCGGCCCTGATGATCCTGGTAATCCTGATTACGATCAATGCCGCATTAAATGCGTTTAACGAAATCTACAACAGCTTTACGATAGCTAAGACACGGTCGATTAAAGGCTATGTTCAGGTTATCAAGATCGTGATTTTTACGATCGGCGCTATTTTGATCCTGACCAATTTGTTCGGGATCGATAACCCTGCCGGGATTGTTGGTGGGCTTGGAGCTTTTAGTGCCGTATTGCTTTTGGTTTTCAAAGACCCTATCCTGGGGTTTGTGGGCGGCATCCAGTTATCAGCCAATAATATGTTGAGCCCCGGCGACTGGATTTCGATGCCGGAATACAATGCGGACGGTACCGTGATCGATATTGCCCTTACAACGGTCAAGGTCCAGAACTGGGACAAGACCATTTCCACCATCCCCACCTATTCGCTTATTTCCGAATCCTTCAGGAACTGGAAAGGGATGGAGGAATCCGGTGGAAGGCGTATCAAGCGCTACCTCTTTATCGATATGAAAAGCATCAAGTTCTGCACACATGAAATGCTCGTAAAATATGAAAGAATAGAATATGTAAAGCAATATGTGGAAGAAACCGAAAAAGCGTTGCAGGAATACAACAAATCAAGGAACATTGACGACAGTATTTTGGTCAATGGCCGGCGACAGACGAATATCGGCGTGTTCAGGGCTTATCTGAGAGGCTACCTCCACAACCATCCGAAAGTGCATGACGATATGACTTTCCTGATAAGGCAACTGCAACCTTCCGAAAAAGGGCTTCCCATCGAGGTGTATGTTTTTAGCAAGGAGCAGGATTGGGCAAAATACGAAGACCTACAATCCGATATTTTCGACCATGTGTTGGCCGTTGTCCCCGAATTTGATTTACGGGTGTTCCAAAACCCTTCGGGGGATGATTTCAATAAGTTGTTGGGATAATAGTTGCTGGCTGCAAATGGAGGCCGATAGTTTTAGGGTTCCAATGGCAAAAAGAGGCCATTCTTAAATATCCACTTTATACGACAACGTAAACTCAATAAAAAGACCTTCGTCGATTTCAGGGTTAAGTTGTTCCCTTTCATCACCAAATTCCCAGGCCATAAGTTGCCAGTCTATTTTATCGTCTTTGGCGTAAATGGGGTAAGTTCGCCCCATGGTGTAGCCCAGTTTTCCATTGAGGTAAACGTTTTTCGCCACTTTGGCATTTGCAAACAGATAGGGCTCGATGGCAAAGCGGGAGGTATAGGCATCCTGGAATTCACCACTCAGGCGGAAGGTCGAAACCAGTGCAATATATCCCAACCCAACCGAAAAATCCTTTTTGATATTATAGTCGATATTCACATAAATGGGCAAATCCCCTTTGATTTTCCATTTGTTGCTCAATTTCCAATCCAAGCCAAAAATAGGGGAAAAGAAAGGCCCAAAAAATTCCGCCCCATAGTACAAACCCGCCTTCCACAAGAAATCCTCGTCCACCCGGTGCGACCAGGTACCGATAAACCCAAGCTGAAAGGCATTTGAATTCAAAACCTTGAAATCGGAATTCAGTTTTGGGAGCAAGACCAAGAGCAAAGAGTTATCATCGGAAAACTTATGGTTGACACCAAGGGTAAGCCCAAGGGAATAATAATTCTCCGGCCAAAATCCTTTGGGATCGTATTTCACGTTCCAAAGGTTTCCCCGAAGTCCTGTTAGAAGTGCAGTTTTCTCGTTCAATTTTAATGGAACGGTAAGCACACCCGTAAAATACCCAATGTTCGATTTCAGGTTGGTATCGGCATAAGTGTTCCCCGGCGAAACCATATAGCCAAAAGAGCCAACGGTGAATTTTTGCTGGGCGGAAGTTATAAAAGAAACAAATAAAGCACATAATAAAATCAGTATGGTTTTCTTGCTCATATCAACATCAATTTTAGTCGATCAACGCCTTGGAAGCCTCCAACCTCGCTGAAGTCTTTAATGTTTTCCCATCATATTTAAACACAAATTGCAATGGCGAATCTTTTGCTGGGAAACTCCCTTTCAATATATTATTAGGCCGTCCGCCTTCAAAACCAAGGTAGGAATATTTGCCATAATGTGAAAGCAATCGGGTAAGCCCGGGAACAGCTTCTTTTACATTTGTCCCGACAAAACCCATCGTTGAACTTCCATTTGGAATAGCATAAACGAGTGAGCCTTCATGTTCCAAGGTATTTATCTGGTTAATTTGTTTTTCGGAAAAAACAGAAGCGTAGTCCTTTTGTACAGAAAAGGTATTGGCAAATTTATTTTTGAACCCAATGACCCAAACAGCTTTCCCTTCGGGGATTTTTTTCAAATCGCTGTCAAACACGATTTCCAGGGATTTCCCCTGGGCTTCCTGGGTTTGTTTCCAGGTTTCGGCCAACATGGAATATCCATCAAACATTTCGCTGTTTTTTGGAAGGACGATCATCCCTTCCCTTGTCCCGAAAACCTGTGATAAGGAAGGGGGCGTTTCTGCTTTGTCCAAACGGCGGAAAACATCAAATCGGGGATCAATTACAATCTTTACGGGCGCTTCAAAATAATTGAACACGAAATCCTTTTTCCGTTGGTCCATGGAAACGTTCACGACTTTCACTTCATTCTTTAAATAAACCGCAACAGGGATTTCCATTTCAAACACATCTTCCTTCTGTAGCTGCGCCAGGCTGAAAGCCAATTTATAGTTGCCATCCACTTTTTCCACGTTCACATTTGAAAGTTTGATTTCAGGCGCCCCTTTCCTTTTCAGCCATTGATCGAAAAAAACTGTGTAATCCTCCCCGGTCGTTTTCTTAAAGGAAGCCAGTATGTCATCAAAAGAAGCAATTTTGAATTTGTTTTCTTTATAAAAATCACGGTAAGCATCAATGTACTTCAAACTACCTGTTTTCTGCCGCAACATATGGTTAAACATCAGGCATTTCCCATAACCAATGGCCTCTTCGGCGGCATCGCTACGGTTGCGGAAATCCACCACCGGGAAATCGTTTTCATTATTTACATAATCAGTGAATTTTTGCAAAGTTGTCCTCCGGTATGCCGCTCCCTGTCCACGTTGTTCTTTCAACAAATGGTCGGCCATATAAGCCGTAAGCCCTTCGCACCAGTTTCCGCTATCCCAATCCACATATACCGAGTTTCCCCACCAATTGTGCAGTAGTTCATGCGGATAGGATGAATAAAGGATAAATGGAAAACGGATGATCTTTTCGCCCAGCAGCGTAAAAGAAGGCATCCCATAACCGGTTTCCCAGAAATTTTCGACCAGGGCAAATTTTGTGTAGGGATAAGGCCCGAGCAATTCAACATACATATCGAGGTAACCGGAAGTGGCGCCAAGATACCTTTCGGCAAGTGCAGAATCCGGTGTGCGCAAAAATGCCTCGACAAGGACATCCCCGGCTTTTTGGGAGTATTCTGTCCATCCTGCGGAAATCAAATAAACCTCCTCCGTGGGATTGGGGCATTCATATTTCACAAGCCGTTTTCCATCCTGTATTTTATCAATTGTCCGTTTTCCCTGTGAGACCACGTTCCAATCCTTCCGGAGCTCAACGGTCAAATCATACGTAAATAGAGGTTCTCGAAAAGAAGGGACCCAATACGTGGAACCGGCCAAATAAACCCCGGCATCAGCAATAATCCCATCCGTATCGCTAAAACCACGGGCATATTCGGCAGCGCCCTGTTCGATGTCTCCGGTTATTTTTCCTGAATATTCAACGGGTATTTCCAAAAAAGCCATTTTTGAAGGGGGATAAGTTACCGCATAGGTTATACGCTCACCCGAACCATCCTCGGGCTTGGCTTCTGTTATCGTATAATATTCACTCAGCGAACTTAGGGTCAGGTTCCGGTTCAGTGTAAATGTCAACACATCGCCCGGTTTTATCAATCCAGCCGGATAAGTGATGGTATCCACCACCGAAATGGATTGGTGCTTTATGTTCAGGTCAACATTCAGGTTATGGTGAACGCCTTGCGCAAACCCTCCAAGAAAAATGATGGAGAAAAGGATTGTCAAAATTTTGATTTTGTTTTTCATGGTTGATTTTTTTAAATTTAGGCAAAAATAAGAAGAAGAATGGAGAGCTTGGGATTTTATTTCAGGTATGCATCTTTTTCTCAATCTCTTTTGCAGAATCTCTCCAGTTTTTTAATATTCACCCCATGGCTATCTACCAGGTCAAAGAGCCACGGGGTGATTTTGAATTCCTACTTATAAGTTGTCCATTTGCCAATTCAAAATACATCGTATCTTTGTCAGACATTAATCGTCCCTTTAAAAACACTTATTCCTATTTTCAAAATCCGTCAAATGAAAAATTCATTTACCATTTTTCTGCTCATATTTATTTCACTTCTATTTTCAAACAAAATAAGCTCACAGGATTATTTCCAGCAAGAAGTGAATTTCAAAATCAGTGTTTCCTTAAACGATAGTGCCCATTCTATATCGGCTTACGAAGAAATAGAATACACGAACAACTCGCCCGACGAACTCCTGTTTATCTGGTTCCATCTATGGCCCAACGGATACAGCAATAACGAAACCGCCCTTGCGAAACAAATGCCCTACAAAGCGGACAAGGGTTGGTTCGACGATGAAGATACGAGAGGATATATTGATTCATTGGATTTTAAGGTGGGTGGGGAAACCGTTAAATGGGATTACGATTCAAGCCATGTTGATATTTGCAAAATCATTTTGGGCAAGCCACTAAAAAGCGGTGAGAGCATAAAAATCACTACTCCGTTTTTCGTAAAAATACCCGATGGCGATATTTCCCGCTTAGGACATGAGAATCAATCATACACCATTACGCAATGGTACCCGAAACCGGCCGTTTATGATAAATTTGGATGGCATCCCATGCCCTATTTGAACCAGGGGGAATTTTATTCTGAATTTGGTTCTTATGATGTATCCATTACCGTTCCTGAAAATTATGTGGTGGGGGCAACCGGGAACCTTCAAACTAAAGAAGAACTTGAATGGCTTAATGAATTGGCAAAAGAAACTGAAGCAATTCAGGAATTTGATTTGGAGGATGATGAATTCCCCCCTTCATCAAAAGAAACCAAAACAATTCGGTTTACCGAAAAAAACATCCACGATTTCGCCTGGTTTGCCGATAAACGTTTCCATGTTTTGAAAAGCGAAGTGGAACTGCCGCATTCGGGAAGGACGGTTACCACCTGGGCTTATTTCCCCAATTCGGAAGCCGATCTATGGCAAAAGGCAAATGAATACATCAATGATGCGGTTTACTATTATTCGCTTTGGTACGGCGATTACCCTTACGATAACTGCTCTGCGGTACTTGCTCCGCTCAGTGCCGGAGGCGGAATGGAATACCCCACCATCACGGTCATCGGCATCAGCATGAACGCAACGGCATTGGAAGTTGTAATCATGCACGAAGTGGGGCATAATTGGTTTTACGGCATCCTTGGCTCCAACGAAAGGGACCATGCATGGTTGGACGAGGGCATCAACTCGTTCAGTGAAACAAGGTATATGATGACAAAATACCCGGACAACAAACTTTATGAAATGCTCTTCAAGAGTAAAGAGCTGGCAAAACTGCTCGGTATTGCCGACCTTCAATATAACGATTTACATTTGTTAAGTTATCTTGCCCTTGCCCGCGAAAATATTGACCAACCGCTTTCGCTTTCTTCAAATGATTTCACGGAAATAAATTATGGGGCCATTGTTTATTCCAAGACCGCTGTTGAGTTCAGCTATCTCCTCTCCTATTTTGGCAAGGAAAAGATGAACGGGATTATGCAGGATTATTTTGATACCTGGAAATTCAAACATCCCTATCCCGATGATTTGCAAAAGATTTTCGAAGAACATTCAGGTGAAAATATGAGCTGGTTTTTCGATGATATCATAAAAACGACCAAAAAGATCGATTATAAAATATCACGTGTTAAAAAAGACAGCGTTCTCCTTAAAACCAATCAACAAATCCACGGCCCGGTTTCTATTTATGGATTAAATAATGACAGCATTGCTTTCGAGAAATGGACAGAGGGTTTTGATGGGAAAAAATGGGTCGCTTTCCCTTCTTCCAAAGAAATCAAGAAACTGGAAATTGACCACCAAAAACAAATCCCCGAACTTTATCATGGAAACAACGGCATCCGTACAAAAGGGGTTTTGAGGAAAATGAAGCCTTTCAAATTGGGAGTGATCAAACCGATTGAAAATCCCGGCTACAACGAGATAAACCTGTTCCCGGTGGTGGGCTGGAACTATTACAATAAGTTTATGCTTGGGGGATTATTGTACAGCAGCCCAATCCCATCGCCACGCTTTGAATACCAGATAATGCCCGTTTATGGATTTGGGACCGGTGACCTTGCGGGCATGGGCAAAATAAAATACAACATTTTGCCTTACAGCAATACCTTCAGGAAAATCACGGTTTACCTTTCAGGAATGCAATATGCCTACAAAAACCAAACAGGCAGCTACTTTCAAAAACTTTCAATGGGGGTGAATTTACATTTCAGGCGAAAACATTTAAAAATACCCATTGATAACTTCATCAATTTCGAGATCAATGAAGCAAGCGACTTTACCCAGATATTGTACGATAGCACTGCCACTTACAAAACATTTTATTCCCTGAAATATAAATACAGGAACCGTGTTAACAACCCTTACGGCTACAATATATCATTCGAAGGAAGCGATGATTTCGTAAAAGCCATGCTAACTGTAGATTATCACGTTCCGTACAATTATAAAACAGGGCTTGACATCCGGTTTTTCGGGGGCGCATTTTTATATAAATCGGACAATTATAGCCCGGTGTATGATTTTACCCTTAGTGGGACTGCGGGGACAAATGACTATAATTATGATAACCTCTACCTGGCAAGGATGGAATATCCCGAAGGGGCAAACTTCCTGTCTAAACAATTCGTGAACAACTATGCAGGATTTGGCACATTTACACAGATCGGCAGAAGCGAAAATTGGATGACTGCATTGAGCTTCAATAGCGATGTCCCTGGATTGTCGAGATACCTTCCGGTCAGGCTTTATGTAAATATGGCAATGACAGACCCCTTTGCCTATGGTTCCGAAACGGAAACAACACCGGCTTTTTATTACGACCTTGGAGGCAAATTCAGCATAGTTAAAAATGTGTTTGAGTTTTATTTCCCAATCTACGCTTCCAAAACAATATGGGACAACAGCAACGATATGTATGGGAATTACTGGCAAAAAATCCGTTTCACTTTATACCTTGACAAATTGAACCCGTTTGATTTGATGAATAAAATCTTTTAAGAGTATCCACCCCGTGGCTCTTTGACCTTGTTAGCCACGGGCCAATTATGAATTCTTCGGTTTTTTCGGATTCCAGCTTGCCTTGTCTGTTCCGGGCAGTCGGCAAGAATCCTGAATACTTTATAGTTTTTAATTACTTTTGTAAAAAATAAAAATGCAAACAATCAGACTTCAGGTAAACAATAATGTTTATAAGAACTTGATGTGGTTTTTAAGCAGGTTCAAAAAAGATGAAATCAGTATTATCCA
>JAADJA010000086.1 GCA_013151015.1 Chlorobiota bacterium | reverse complement strand
TAGCGTAGGATGAAAATATTACAAACCCCTTGGCCGGATTGGGGTAAACCCTCATCTTCACCTTCCCGGCGTTCAGTTCTTCTATGCCGAGACAGGTGAAAACCTCTGTGTATTGTGGCTGCGACCACTGCGAGGTATCGCAATCGTTCATGGCACGGACACTTATGCTTGCGGTGCCCTCCCAGCCAGGAACCCAGTTGACCGTGGCCTGTGAGCCGCTGCCGTTTATGGTTCCGGCCTCATTTGGTATTAGTTGCCAACCGTATTCCCATGCGCCCGTTACCGGGTCTATGGTATATAGGTTGGTGCTGTCGTAAACCATACATATAGTGTCCGGCCCGGTGATTGCCCCTATGCCGCCCACGGGATATTGGGAGCAGTCTTTTATCTCAAAGAGCCAGGCATCGTAGTAATACCCTTGATTTATGGTACATTCCACATCATCCGATCCGTTGTCGGATTGAGCCAATATTATATAGCTGTTATCATCTTTTTTAACAACAGAATTTAGACCCCAAAACCTATCATTTCCCCAGCCACCATAGCAATGTTGCCATATGATTTCACCATCCTTGTCAAGTTTAACGACCCAGATATCTGCGTCTCCCGGCATGGAGTGGTTGCCGTTTACATCTCCGTTATAAGAACGGGTATACCCGATTACCATAAAACCACCATCTTTGGTTTGACCTATATAATTTGGGACTTCAAGTCCAGACCCTCCAAGGCATTTTTGCCATTCAATCCCCCCCTGTTCATCAATTCTAACTACCCAAATATCTTGATAATTTGGGTCACCAGGAGGGCCGTGCAGACCTGAAACATCTCCATTATTTGAAGTAGTCGAAGAAACGAGTATATAACCATCATCTAATTTCTCAAAATAATACCCCAAATCATTGTAACTGCCGCCATAGCAATATTGGTTCAGTATATCTCCATCCGAAAGATTTAATTCCACCAACCACAAATCAGCCCCAGAGCCTGTTGACGGCACATAGCAATCTATCATACCGCCCAGTTCATAATAACCCCCGATAAACGAAAAAGTGGTATCCGACGTCAACTTTAAATTAATGGCATTGTCAATCCCCTCATTACCTATTGTTTTTTCCCATTCAATGTTACCAAGGGAATCTATCTTGCAAAACCAAATATCATAGGCACCATAATATATTTGCACATCACCCCCAGCGGTCCATATCCTCCCCATGAATATCAAGCCCCCGTCAGGTGTCGAAATAGCATCCACTGGTGTGTCGCCATTAGGGCTGCCATAACAACGCTCCCATAGAATGTTGCCCACTTCATCAATTTTAACAATCCAAAAATCTGTCAGGCCATTGCTTTGAGATTGCACATCACCATCGGTTGAATTCGAACTATTTAACAAATAGTAATTATGGTTAGAGGCTTTAATTATTTGATGAGATGTCTCTGCTTCACTACCCCCAAAACACTTTTCCCATATAACATTGCCAACTGTGTCAACACTAATAATCCAGGCATCTGCTACCCCATGGAAATTTGTAATACCAGGGCCATCTGATTCAAGGGTTATTCCCAATAGATAACCATTGTCAGTTTTTAAAATACATTTGGCATTCTCATCTTCATCTGTACCAAAGCAATTCTGCCAGGTTATTTCCGGGATTTGTCCAAATGAATAAATTGCCAAACTTGTTAATATTAAAATTGTTATCATCTTTTTCATATCCAAAAAGTTTTTAAAAAGGTGCCACGCTAAAAAAGCGTGGCACACTTTTAAATTATTTATTGATAACAATTTTGCCGGATTTGGTTTTTCCATTCACATTCAATGTGTAGAAATAAACCCCCGATCTTATTTTGCGTGTATCCCAAAGCTGCTGCCCCTGTTTTCCTGTAACAGTAAATGTTTTTACAACAGAACCTGTAACATTGGTAATTTTGATATTGCACACTGATGAATTGTTGGGCAGTTCAAAATAAAATGTTGTCCATTCACCTGCCGGGTTTGGGCTTACAGAAACTTTCGCACTGAACATCCTGTCCAAAGGATCTGGGTTTTCTGTTTCGCTGCTTTTCATAAAGCTTGTGTCCGAAATTATTGGGCAGTCGCAATAATCAAAATCATAAGCAAAATTCAATATACCTTGGGCAATATACCTTGCAGTCCCTTTGGAACTATCGGCATAAACTTGCAAAACGGTGATTTCTGACTCATCAAGATCAAAAACACTTTTCTCTTGCTGATCCCATGCTACTTGCATTAATGCAATTGCCTTATAGTCGTTGTACTTATTGAGGGCATCCTCTTCAAGGCCATACAATGTGGGCAATAGCCCGAGCATTGTCTGGGCATTGGCATAATCGCCCTCGCTTACATACGATGCAATAATTTGTTTGTCGGCACCAAGGCCTCCAAGGTTGTCCAACCAATTACGGTACTGTACAATGTCAAATACCGAATCGGCAAGTATGCTACGTACCATGTCCAAGGCCGCAAACGATTTTGCCGCATGGTATTTTGCCATCTGCCTTTTCAGTATGGTTTTGTAGGTAACACCTGTGGTCAATTGTTTCAATATGTCTATCATAAATTCCGGCAAGGGCTGTTCCTTGTCTTCAAGGTATTTGATTAGTTCAGGCTTTTGAGCTCATCTGGGTTGGCCGATAATATCTCGAACAAGACCGATTCGGGCAATACGTCCGTTTTATCGGCTGCCGTCATCAACACCTCTTTCGAAAGGTGGGGCGAATCGCCCAAAAGTTTTGAACGCAGTTCCCACATATCGTTGGGCCAGCTTAGCTCCACTTCATTGAGCAACACATCGGTGTTCCCACCATCTTTCAGGTTATCGGCAAGTGCTTTTACATTGTTATAATTAGAAAGGTTTTGAGAATAAGCCTGTTCCATTTCCAGTTTTTCGGTATCGGTGAGCAATAGCCTCCCCCCTGTACCAACTGTTCCCCCACCTCCATAATGCGAAGGGCATGTATTTGGGTGTTCAGCAATGTCCTTGTCGAACGTATTATACCCGGGCAACATATAAATGCTCATGGGCTCCTCGTTGGGGCATGTATTGCAATACCAATAATTGATGAATTGAAGCCCTTCGTTGCGGTAATGCCATTTAACCGGGTTCGAAAACACATTCCCCGAAGCGACATCCTCTGTGCCCTGTTCGGTACGGATCATGGCTTGTATTGGTATTGCTCCTGTAACAATAAAATCCACGGCATTGTTGGTATTTGTGTTGCAACGGTATTCCACTCCAGTCCCATCATTATTTTGAGTTTCTCTATTTGTCCCCTGCGCATAGTTTCCGTAGCTAAGTCCGTCAAAATCATTTAAATAGACAATGTCCCATGTGCTTGGGCAATCCTTCACCCTTATTCCAATATAATTCCCCGTGGGCGCACCGTTTGCCTTTGTGAAGAAATTCTCCTCTATCGCAAAACCTGTGGAGCCCAAAATGTCAATTCCAAAGGAAGTTGTCGTCTGCAGGTCGCAAGCAGCGGGTTTGCCAAGGTAGAAATTGTTCATAATCACCGTTGCATTGTTCACGTTGCTGAGTTTTATGCCAAGGCTGTTATCATAAAAATCGGTGTTTTTAACCAAAGCTGTGTAAACACCAGAATTTGCAGATACTATGGCTTTATTAAAATTGGTGAAGCTGCTGTAAACTACCGAGTTTTCGGGACAGGGCTTCTGTATGGAATTACAAATTTCTTCAACGGAAAAACCCGAACCCAGCGCATCTATCCCCTTCCCTTTTGGTTCTGGGTTCTGGTATTGGGCAAAGGTGCAACCATGGAAATCAATTCCGTCAACTTTGTTGAGCTTGGTATGGGCATGGCCCCAGTTGCCATAGATGTAATTGGCATTTACCTCGAAAAGGGCATTGTAGATATAGCTAAGGTTTGCCGCCGGGAGGGTATTGTTGCAGTTTACATCGAACCTGTAATTCTGGTAAGGGGTGAAATAGAGCGCATACCTGTTGTTCAGGAAGCTTGCGCTCTTTGTTTCCATGCTCCCATTGTTGGGTATTTGGAGAATCCCGCCACCGGAAGAGCCCGACCCGACCCTTGAACCAAGCAATACGGCTATCTCGGCATGTTCTATCAGGCTCCCGTTCTTTATGGTGACCTTCCCCTGTTGGATCACGCCGTTGCATTGGTACTGGTGGACCTCAGGATTGCCCCACACCTCTATCCCCAGCCATCCACATGGGCAGTCCGCAAAATAGGATAGGGTGGAATTATCGATCACAAGCTCAGCACCGGGCTCCACGATTATCTTGGCATCTTCGCCAAACTCCATGTAGCTGCCTTGGTCGATGGTAAGTTTGTACCCCTCGTGAACACGAATGCCATAACGGAACGAAAAATTCATATTTGACCATGTCACATTTGAATTGTCAATATCGTACAGGTTGTCGTCAAATGTAAAACTCAACAAGCCCGGATCCAACATAACCTGTACGTTTTCGCAGTATGTATAAGGGGGCGAATCAGAATCGGTAATACAACAAGTATAATTCCCCACCGGTAGGTTTGTAATTGTTTGTGTATTGCCCATGGGGTTTCCCTGACTATCGGTCCATGCAAATGTGTAAGGTGGAACACCTCCCCGGGGGAAAACCGTAACCGAGCCATCATTGTTGTCATCGCAGCCGCAGGAAACGCCCCCGGCCGTGAGGATCATTCCCAGGATGGGTTGCTCGTTCTCGGGCAGGATATAATAGTTGGGCTGGCCATAAGTGGATATGTAGGACAATACTTCACCAGGAAAATACCCTGGAGTGAACATACCGTTTCCCATGTTTATCTGGCAAAGGCTAAGGCCATCGTTGGCAACACCGTAAATGTTGCCATCGGGCGCAAGTTGCAGAAAAGTATGGCTATAATCGTTGTCCTGTGAAGTAATGTTTTCCCTAAGGATTTGGTTCGGGTTCGAATAATCAAGTTTTATCAACCCCGAATTGGCAGGTATGTCCGAGCGGTAAGATACATATATGACATCGTCTTCCCAGGTAGAAAACTCAAGGCCGCCAATTTTGCCCGTACTGTTTTCATCAACATCTATTTTCAATGCTTGCCCCAAGGTCATGTTATATATGAAAACCTTGTCCTTTTCATCGTTCCCTGTCGGATAAGATGTCATTGTGCTCCATGCAAAAACAGTTTGCCCATTGCTTTTTTCCAGCATTTCAAAATTATATGCCTCGAAATTATAATGGCTCCCGATTGTTGGATCGTTTCTGTCGAGGATCAGTTCGACACTTGTTGAAATCCCATTTGTGGTAATCATGGTTTTCGTTATGCCATTTCCACCTGTGCACCTGTACAAGGCCTTTTCCCCATTGCTCATTTTCGAAACGGCAAATGCACCATGGTCGGCTCCAATATAGGAGGTCAATTGTTGTTCAAGGTTTCCAAGGCTAACGGCTCCCGTACCTGCATCCACATATACTTCGGAATAATAAAACCCGACATAATCATCCGGGCCGTTTGAAGTAGGATCGTGGGCACTGTATATGATGTAATACTTTGAAGTGCTTCCCGGCTCCCTTACAATTTCAACTTCAGGGTCTGTTACAAATGTATTATCAATATAGAAAGTGCCGACAATGGTATTGGTACCTGCTTCATAAACGTTCTTGTCGATAACGTAAAAAAGGAGCTCACCGTCCTGGGCATAGCCACCCGTGGAAAAATCATATTGGTAATCACCATCGGGCAAGTCGATGTTAATTACCGTACTTTGTATATCGGTAGTCCAAAAACCCAATTCCCAGGCTTGGTCGAGCGCCCCTCCATTGGCTTCGTGGTAGGGCACCACCCAGCTCCCATACTCCTGCGCCTTTGTTAAACTTGAAATCATGATTGTCAATATTACTATAAATACTGTTTTTAATATGTTCTTTTTCATCTTTTCTGTTTTTTTGTTTGAAAAATAATTTAAGGGCATCAATGGCCAATTTGTTTTGCCCTGTTCAGAAAAGATGAAAACGGAATATCCCCAGGCAAACCAAAATTGGCCTCAACTGTGCCCCCACCCAAAAAAAGGATATTAGCCTTTTATATTTATGGGGAGGGTAATCGCCTGACATGCAGCCACATAAAGAATAGCCAATATGCTACATTTCCTGCCGTAACAGAAAAAGCACATAATACTGCATATTTTGGCCTTGTTCAAAGCGTTCCTGGTTTTAAAATGGTTTGCCAAATATAATGAATTAATTTCTATAATCGCAAGGCAAATCAGTTAACGGTAGGTTTCTTTCAGTTAACGGTAAAAGCTCATGTGTTAAAAGATAAAAGTTAGGTGTTAAAAAGTTATGCGTTGTTTCATAAACAATATCCCACCTACTGAACGAATCCTTGATTTGCAATTAGTTGATTCCACAAAAGGGCAAAAGGTTACCCTGTTGTTGAAAACTTTTTACAATTCAGGCGACAATAATAAACAAAGGTTTTTGG
This sequence comes from Chlorobiota bacterium, assembly GCA_013151015.1. Lineage (GTDB taxonomy): Bacteria > Bacteroidota > Bacteroidia > Bacteroidales > JAADJA01 > JAADJA01. The sequence continues at coordinate 40,487 of JAADJA010000086.1, read as the reverse complement.
AAAAGCATGGCAGAAAACCACTAGAAAAATTTATGGCAGAATTCTGCTTTGCCAAAATGAGGAGTACAATAAATTGCAGCCATTTAAGAATTGGTCAAAGCTTCTCCTTAACCACCTTATAGCCATCATAACGGAGCAGGTTCCAATGGGTGTTCTGGAAACCGTTGGGCGGGTTTTGTTCAAAATCGAAATGGGTCTGGATCAGGTGGATATCGAAGCCGGGGACACAGTTTTCAAAATCCCGTCCATAGCGGTAAAGGGCATTCAGGAAATACCAGCCAATATCAAAACCATCAAAGGCATATTTCTCTTCAGAGGGCTCTGTATGATATATATCCCTGAACTTCTGTATCCATTCCTGGTTCAGTTTATCAGAATAGTCGATGAAGGAAGGGGAAAAATATTGGAAGTTCAGATTGATCAAATGCTCTGCTTCCTGCTTCTCCAATTCGTCCCATTTGGGGATGCCCACGAGGGAAATGGAGTTGTCCTCGGCCAATTTATTGAACTGCGAAAGCAAATCGTATTGGAATACCCGCTTGTTCGAAAGAGCTATGACAAGGTTGGGCCTTGCCCTTGAGATGTTTCGGCTCAAGCCCCTTAAACTATCGGCGGAATAAAGGATTTCCTTTGCGGTATTGTTGAACCAGGTGCTATCGTCGATATGGGATTTGATATATTGTTTGTCCAACAAGGTATTCTCGGAATAAACGTTGTTAACGCCCTTTTCCTCGCATGATTTTATGGCATCGTACAGCGATTTATTGGAAATAAAAACCCCTCTTTTCCGCTCACTGTTCAAACGGTTTTTAATGTAAGAAACTTCCGACTGGTATTTGTATTTATAATGCCTCACGAGGAGAATATGGTGCAAAGGGTATTTTTTCAAAATATGATCGACCAACTGGTCGGCCTGTGTGCTATAAGGTGGCCGCACCTTGAAAACATTGGGCTGGTTCACGATTATTTCCTCGCGGTATGTCAGCGGGTTCACGATTTTGATGTTGAAAGTCTCAGCAAATTTCGCCACCTGCTTAAAACCCGTACTGTAAAAAGGGCCAATGATCAAATCCATGCTCCCCAGTTCGGATGCCCGCAAGACTTTGTTGATCTTTTCGGGGGTATTGTCCACATCATAAACAAAGAGGTTCAGGTTCATCCCCTGGTTTTTCATTGAATCCACGGCCATCAACAGCCCTTCGTAAAACTGGATAAACCGGAAGCTCAACAAATCCTTCAGTTCCGAGATATCCACCCGGTCTTTAACGAGCATGCTGTCGAGTTCCTCCAGGAACAAAGGGATCATCAAGGCGACATTATAAACCGCTTCTTTGTCCATTTGCAAATCACCGCATGGATTTTCAGCAATCACATCCTTGTCATTGTCCAAATTATCTTTCGGTTGTTCTATTTTCCTGGGCTGTACAGGAATCCTGACCTGCTGTCCGCTCGAAACCTTCTTTTTCAAGTCGGGGTTCATGCTTTGGATCTTGGACAGGCTTACATCATATTTCTTTGCGATCTTGTTCAGCTTTTCCTTTTCGTGCGTGACATGTACAATGTAGTTTTTTGAATCGGTGGCATCGGGGATCACTATTTTCTGGCCAATGTACAACGCATCGTTCAGGCCGGGATTGTGTTTTTTCAAAGTATCCACGCTCACCGCATAGTTTTTAGCGATCCTGAACAAAGTTTCCCCGGCCACAACAGTGTGGTATTTTGAACTATCTGCCGCTTCGGATTTGTTTTCTGAAGCATTTGCGCTTTCCTTTTCAATCTGGTTTGGGATCAAAATACTTGTGCCAACACTAAGTACATCGGTCAAGCCCGGATTGGCATTTTTTATTTCCCCAATGGACACATTGTATTCTTTGGCAATCCCATAAAGGGTTTCGCCCTGAACAATGGTGTGCAATTTGGTTTCGTCCGATTCTTCTTCAAAATATCCTATCCCCGGTTTTTTCAAGGCAGGGATCTTGATCATTTGCCCCTCTTTCAGGTTTTCTGTAAGCCCCGGGTTTATCTTTTTCACATCTTCAATGTCCACTCGGTAACCCTTTGAAATCCCATAAAGTGTTTCATGAGGTTTGACAATGTGATAGAAAAAATCCTCATCTTTCCGAAGGGTGGTTTCGTTCTTCGCCCGTGGCTTTTCCTTTTGTTCAAAAGGGATTTTCAGGACCTGTCCGGTATGGACGCCCGTACGGGATTCAGGATTGTGTTTGAAAACATCATTTACTGAAACCCCATAAACCTTTGCAATGGCAAACACGCTTTCGCCATCTTTCACAAAATGCAAGTAATAGGTCGTACTGTCGATGGTTTCGACGATTTCGGATTTGATGATATTCGGGTTTGTTTGTGCAGGCAATTCCGAAGTGATTATCAAAAAGAAAAAAGCTATTGTTGTAATGATGAAATTATTTCTGCTCATACTGAATTTGTTATTTTTTCACATCTGACATCCGACACCCGCCATCTGACAACATATTTAAAGTGTTTTTTTCTATCAAGTAATTTATCTCAACAGGTTTTGCGGACATCAACTTACTCCCATTCAATTGTGGCCGGTGGTTTGGAACTAATATCATATACCACTCTATTAACGCCTTTTACCTTATTTATTATATCGTTCGAAACCCTGGCAAGAAATTCATAGGGAAGGTGCGACCAATCGGCGGTCATCCCATCCGTGGACCCAACTGCCCGGAGGACAACCGTATTCTCGTAAGTGCGCTCATCGCCCATCACCCCTACCGACTGAACAGGCAGCAAAACAGCGAGGGCCTGCCATACCTTATCATATAAACCGTTTGATTTCAGGCCTTCGATAAATATGTGATCGGCCTCCTGCAATACCCTTACTTTTTCTTCGGTAATATCGCCAAGGATACGAATCCCGAGTCCCGGGCCGGGAAACGGATGGCGCGAAAGCAAGGCCGTGTCCATGTCAAGGGACTTGCCAATCCTTCTCACCTCATCTTTGAAAAGTGTGTTGAGCGGTTCCACGATTTTCAATTTCATGAAATCAGGCAACCCGCCCACGTTATGGTGGGATTTAATGGTTGCCGATGGCCCTTTCACCGATTTCGATTCGATCACGTCAGGGTATATGGTCCCTTGCGCCAGCCATTTCACATCCTGGATTTCGTGTGCCTCTTCGTCAAAAACCTCGATAAATGTATTGCCGATTGCTTTTCTTTTTTTCTCGGGGTCGCTTATCCCTTTCAGGGCTTCGTAGAACTTTTCCTGCGACCGGACTCCTTTCACGTTCAGGCCCATATGTTTGTAAGAATCCAAAACCGATTCAAATTCATCTTTGCGAAGCAGGCCATTGTCCACAAAAATGCAATGGAGGTTTTTTCCAATGGCCCTGTCGAGCAAAACTGCCGACACCGAAGAATCAACACCGCCCGAAAGCCCAAGTACCACTTTATCATCCCGTAATTTTTCTTTCAGCCCTTTCACCGTGGTTTCCACGAAGGATTCGGGCGTCCAGATTTGATGGCATGCACAAATATCAACGACAAAATTCCTTAGCAAGGTCATCCCTTCGGATGTATGGTAAACTTCAGGGTGGAACTGTATCCCATATGTGGGTTCGCCTGCAATCTCATAACCTGCCACTTCCACATCGGAAGTACTGGCGATAATCCGGAAATTATCAGGGATTCCGAGGATTGTGTCCCCGTGCGACATCCACACCTGACAACCATTGGTCATCCCTTTCATCAGTTCGTTTTCCTTTTGGATAAAAGCCAGGTTGGCCCGTCCGTATTCCCTGATTTTTGAAGGCATTACTTCGCCACCGGAATCTTTGGCCAGGAACTGTGCCCCAAAGCAGACACCCAATAATGGGAGTTTGGCCCGAATATCGGACAAGTCAGGGACAGGGGCATCTTCGTCACGGACGGAGAACGGGCTGCCCGACAGTATCACCCCTTTATAATTTGAGGTGATTTCAGGAAAAGAATTAAAGGGATATATTTCACAAAAAACATTGAGTTCACGAACCCGGCGGGCAATAAGCTGTGTGTATTGTGAACCAAAATCGAGGATCAAAATGGTTTCCTGCATGTTGAAAATGTTTTAAGCCCGCAAAGATAACTGCTTCCAAACAATTTTAAAACATTTAGTTTTAAACAAAGCGCATGACTTGTTCGGGCGTATAAACCATTGCTTTCAAATCCAAAGCCTAATTCAAATAATTTGAAAGAATATTATAAAGCTTCTCCTTTAAAATAGGTTTGGAAATGAAGTTGTCACAACCGGCATCCACACTTCGCTGGCGGTCAGAATCCATGGCATAGGCCGTTTGTGCAATAATTGGGGTTTTTTTTCCAATTCCCCTGATTCGTTTCGTGGCTTCATAACCATCCATGCCGGGAAGTTTTATATCCATCAGGATTAAATCAATCGCATCATTTCTTTCGCAATACTCAACCGCTTCTTCGCCTGTTTTTGCCCAAAGCAACTCCAGGCCTGTTTCTTTTAAATAAGCATTGAAGATCATATAATTCGCATCGTTGTCCTCAACCACAAGGATTTTCTTTCCCTGCCAGTTTGAGAACCCGGTAAACCCATGTTTGGAAATAACCTTGGGCAATGGTGCGCCCGCTGCCCTGGCCGGTAAACTAACGAAAAACACGGTGCCTTTCCCTTCTTCCGACTCCACCTGGATATCCCCACCGAGAAGTTTTGCAAACGATTTACAGATCGAAAGCCCTAAGCCCGTTCCACCGTAAGCATTTCGATCGATGACATCCACCTGCCTGAAACGGTCAAAGATCAATTCCTGGTCCGATTTGGATATCCCGATCCCCGAATCTTTTACATAAAAACGGATTATTGGTTTTCCATCGATTTCTACTTTTGAGAACCCAAATTCCACAACGCCCTCTTCAGTAAACTTAATGGCATTGTTGACAAGGTTGATCAATATCTGGCTAAATTTTGTTTTATCGGTAAACAATGTTTCATTTTTCAATTCAGGAGGTACGTTCATTTTAAGCTCCACCTTTCCCGAGACACATTTCTCGTTCACTGAAAACAGGTCGTAAATATTCTCCATTTTATCGGAAATATGAAAAGACGTATTGAACGATTTTGTAAGCCCTGCCTCAATTTTTGAAATATCGATGATATCATTGATGAGGTTCATGAGCAAATGCCCATTCGAGATAATGATTTTGATATAATCGTCCCTCTCCTTCTCCGTTTCGGCCTCGGGCAAAAGATTTGAAAACCCAAGGATACTGTTCATCGGGGTCCTTATTTCATGCGACATATTGGCAAGGAACGCCGATTTCAGCCTATCGTTTTCCACGGCTTTTTCCTTGGCTTCCAACAGAGCTTTTTCCGCTTTTTTCCGAAGGGTAATATCCCTGATCACCGCAACAACAATCCGTTCGTCTTCAAGGTCCCCTGGCGAAATCGAAATCTCAATATCGAAGCTACTGCCATCATTTCGCCTGGCCCGCAATTCCATTGTCTTGCCCATGGCACCGTCCGGCTTTCCCGATTTAAAATAACCCGAAACCCATTTGCCGTGCTCTACCTTGTAATCATCCGGGAAAATCTTGCTGATGTTTCCTGCTTGCAACTCATCAATCGATAGCTGAAACATCTTTTCGGCAGCAGGGTTAAAAATCACGATTTCACTTTTACTGTTTATGGCAATTACCGCTTCCTGTGTCGAGTTCACAAGTGTCCTAAAAAGAGTTTCGCTTTTGTTCAGGTTTTCAAGGGTTCTTTTTTGTTCCGTAATGTCCCGGATGATCACCAAAACCTCCGAAGCATTTTTATAAACCATCCGGGCCTCGAACGAAGTCCGATCACCTTCCATATCCAATTCATATTCAAAGGTCTGGAGTTCCCTTGTTTTTAAGGTTTTTTGAACCATTGAAAAAGATAGTTCAGCAACCCCGGAGGGCAAAACGTCCATAAGTTTTTTTCCGATAAACATTTCGGGCATCACATATAAACCACCAGGTTCATCATAATTGTAATCCAGGAACTCACCATCTTTGTTAAGGATAAAAAGCAAATCGGGCAAAGCGTGGAGGATACTCAGGTTTTTCTCTTTGGTTTTCTTCAGCTCCCCAATTAAAGTTTGCAATTCCTGATTGGTCGATTGTATGCGTGAGGTCTGTTCTTCAAACCTCCTCTCGAGATACTCTTTTTGCTCCCTTAGTTCCTTTTCCGTAAGCTTTTTAAGCGTAATGTCACGATCAAAAATAACAGCTCCACCAAATCCATTGACATCGTCCATAATGGGAATGCCTTTTCGCCACAAATGGATTATTTTACCCTCTTTTGAAACAACTTCAACTTCCCCTTCCTGTAAACTTCCATTTTTTAGTGCAGGAAACTTCTCTTTAAAAACCGCTTTTGATTCTTCTGTCAAAAAGTCAATACTTTTCTTCCCGATTAGTTCATCCCTTGGGTAAGCATACACTTCCTCAAGGGCGCCATTGCAATCTTTGATGGTTCCCATCGAATCCAATATTAAAATAGGATCAGGGGCATTGCAGAAAAGTATGAAATTTATTATGTCATTTGTTGCTGGCATGTGCATGGCTTCACAGATTAGAATGGACTTCGATTCTGAAAAAAGAACCGTATTAAATGTTCAAATAGCAAATATATTATTTTCGTCGGGAATCGAGCAATAATAACTTGATTATTTTTGAATAACAATTTATTGACAAAATCCAGTCGTTTTCTTATTATTTATATTTTAGCGGGATTAATAATAAAAACACTGAATTTAATATGGACTTAAAAATTAAAGATAAACTGTTCATCGTTTGTGGGGCTACCGGAGGTTTGGGAAATGGGGCTGCACTGAACTTAATAAACGAAGGGGCCAAAATAATTGCAATTGCAAGGGATGCAAGAAAATTAAACGCATTCAAAAACAGGCATCCAGATCAAATTGAAATTGTGCTTGGCGACATCAGCAAGACAGCAACTATCCAAGAGACATTGGAAAAACTGGGCGACCGGTTCCTGGATGGTGTGCTGATAAATGCAGGCGGACCTCCGGCAAAATCCTTTTTGGAAACAGAAATGGCAGATTGGGACAACGCATACAACTCGATCTTGCGCTGGAAAGTGGAATTCACAAAAGCCATTTTGCCCATATTTATCAAGCAGGAATACGGCAGGATTGTTTACATCGAAAGCTCATCCACCAAACAACCGATAGCAAATCTCGTACTCAGTAATTCATTGCGACTGGCAGTTGTGGGATTTGCAAAAACCCTATCGCAGGAAATTGCAACAAAAGGGGTTACCTTAAATATCCTCGCACCCGGCTTCCATGAAACCCATGCCGCAAAGAGGTTGTTCGTGAAGAGAAGCGAAGTGGAAGGTATCACGATAGAAGAAGCCAAAGCAAGGTACGAATCCAATATTCCCATCGGGAAAATGGGAGATGCCAATGAATTTGGGAGTATCGCTGCCTGGTTGCTGTCACCGGTTTCAAAGTATATTACCGGACAAACGATCAGTGTTGATGGCGGTGCCATTCGTGGGACTTTTGGGTAATAAACCAAGGCCTCGCCACATACCTTTAGGCATGGGCAACTCAGGGCTTCCATTGCCTTCAGACCAAGTTTCCATGGACTTTAGGCTGAGTTTCCGTGGACTTTAGGCCACGGTCGATTAAAACAAAATCCAATGTCAAAATTAAAACAAGAATTCAAAAATATTTTTGGCCAATCAGCAGATGAACCCCGTGTGTGTTTTGCCCCGGGCAGGGTCAACCTCATTGGCGGGCACACCGATTACAATGGAGGCTATGTATTACCGTGCAGCATTCAATATGGGACTTTATTGGCCATCGGTTTCCGAAACGACAACAAAGTAAAAGCCCATTCATTGAATTTCCCTTTTATTGTGGAAATTGATATTGACAAGCCTTTGCATAAAATCGGGAACGAGTGGGTCAACTTTCCGCTTGGCGTTATGAAAGAGTTCCAGGGAAAAGGGGTCAGATTAAAAGGGATGAACCTGCTTTTCTACGGTGACATCCCCAATGGTGCCGGATTATCTTCTTCGGCATCGGTGGAAATGGTTACGGCCTATGCACTGAACAAATTATTGGGTTGCAACTTCGACACAATTGATATGATTAAAATATCGCAACTCGCGGAGAACGATTTTGTGGGGATGAACTGTGGGATCATGGATCAGTTTGCAGTTGGTGCAGGGAAAAAAGACAAAGCCGTGTTCCTGAATTGCGACACTTTGGATTACGATCTTGTCCCATTGGCATTGAAAGCTTATTCGCTGGTTATCACAAATACGAACAAACGGAGGGAACTTGCCGATTCAAAATACAACGAACGGAGAACGGAATGCGAAACCGCTGTTGAAAACCTGAGTGCCACAGAACCTATCCGTAACTTAAGCGAGTTGACGATGGAAAAATTTGAATCCATTAAAAATAAAATTACCGATATTGTTGGAAGGAAAAGGGCAAACCATGTGATTTATGAAAACCAGAGGACAATGGATGCCGTAAAGGCATTAAAGGGGAACGACCTAAATAAATTTGGAAAACTGATGTTCCAATCCCATTATTCATTAAAGGACGATTTCGAAGTTTCCTGTGATGAACTCGATGTATTGGTGGACGAGGCTTCAAAAGTAAAAGGTGTATTGGGGTCCAGGATGACCGGTGGTGGGTTTGGTGGCTGCACGGTCAGCCTTGTAAAAAAGGAGAGCATTCAGGAATTCGAGGAAACAGTAGGGAAAAACTATTTCGAAAGAACTGGCCTGAAAGCTGATTTCTATATTGCCAGAGCCGGTGAAGGGGTCAGGGAAATTTTGGATCAATAATAAATGCTTCAAGCAAGATTATTATTTATATTTGCACATGAACTTTGAAAACCTGTACTATGAAAGAAGACAACAATGAAAACCACATAAAGAAAATATCCACCAAGGAATATGAAAAAGAACTGGTCCGGTTACAGATAGAGTTGGTAAAGCTCCAGGAATGGATCAAAAACACCGGCTTGAAAGTGGTTGTTATTTTTGAAGGGCGGGATGCTGCCGGAAAAGGGGGAACGATAAAACGGATTACCGAGAAACTCAACCCCCGGATTTGCCGGATTGTTGCCCTTCCCAAACCCACCGAAAAAGAACGGAGCCAATGGTATTTCCAACGTTATGTTTCCCATTTGCCCGCAAGTGGTGAAATGGTCTTGCTCGACCGTAGTTGGTACAACCGCCCGGTCGTTGAACGGGTAATGGATTTTTGTACCGATGAAGAGTACTGGGAATTTTTGCGCTCCTGTCCCAACTATGAGAGGATGTTGATCCGCTCGGGGATTATCCTGATCAAATACTGGTTTTCTGTTAACGATAAAGAGCAGGAAAAACGTTTCCGGTCCCGGCTGACCGACCCCACCAAACGATGGAAATTTTCTGATGTCGATTTGCGTTCCTATTCCAAATGGGAGGAGTATTCAAAGGCAAAAGACGAAATGTTCTCCTATACCGACACCAAGCAATCGCCTTGGTTTGTTGTAAATGCCGATGATAAAAAGAGGGCAAGGTTAAATGTTATCAGCCACTTGCTAAGCATGATCCCTTACGAATACATTGAACCGGAGCAGATAGAATTGCCCGAAAGGCAAAAACGGATGGGCTATGTTCGCCCACCCATGTCGGAACAAACGTTTGTACCGGAGGTTTTTTGAAATGGGGCTTTTGTACCATAATGTTGGCTTATTCCCAGCATATAAATATTTCACTGTCTCCAAGAAAAAAGGGCTGAACAATATTTGGTTCAGCGGGTATTTGTCGATTTTGTCCCAAACCCATATGCACGACGATAACTTCAGGCACAGCCTGTATTATTATGGGATAGGGGCTTCCATTGGGGAAAAATTCAATCTATCAAAAGACAAAAAATGGTTTCTCGATATCGGTTTTGGAATCTCCCAGAACATATACGATGACAAGCCCTTGTTCTCAAACAACGATTGGGTAAGTCGGCGTTTGCCAAGGCCAATAATACAGATTGGCAAGAAATTCTGAATTTCGATGCAAATATTCCAAAGATTCCTTTGGGATAAAACAATAAATTCACATATTTGCCGAAGCTAACAACAATTTCTTCGATGATATGAGATTCCTACTTATTATTTCAATGTTCATAAGCATTTCCGCTTTACAAAGTCAAAATCATTTTTCGGGTAACCTTATTACAAATGATACACATTTTGGAAAGATTGGCAACTCCACAGAAAATTGTTTAAATCCTCAACTACGATTGGAAATAAAAAAAAAGATTGACAAAAACAGGCAAAAACTTATTCAGGAAGGGATCCTCAACCCCAAATATTCCCCCAAGGCAATCTTGCTCGATTTCCCTATCAAGGCAAAGGATGGCTTTGATGATCCGGGGTTTTATACGGTTTCGAGCTATACCGACCATGACACTTTATATCCAAATGAACTAAAAGATTATAATTGCGGGGAACTGACATACGATACAGGGGACGGCTACAACCATGAGGGGACCGATTTCCTGTTGTGGCCTTTCCCCTGGTACAAAATGGACAACGACGAGGTGGAAGTAGTTGCGGCCGCACCAGGGATTATCCTTTATAAGCAAGATGGCAATTTCGATCGTAATTGTGATGGGGAAGACCAGCCCTGGAATGCGGTATTCATTCAACATTCCAATGGTTATGTTACATGGTACGGGCATTTAAAGAGCGGTTCCCTGACTGAAAAATTCGTGGGAGAAGAAGTGGAAACCGGAGAATATTTGGGCGTGGTTGGAAGTTCCGGTATTTCATTTTGGCCGCATCTCCATTTTGAGGTACACGACGAAAACGATAATATCGTTGATCCCTATCTTGGTTCCTGCAATCCGACAATAGATGAATCTTTATGGCTCGACCAGAAACCCTATCTGGATGCCGGGATCAATAAAATCACGACCAACTCCACGCTCGCCGTAACGCCAGATTGTCCCCAACAGGAAATATTGAACGAGTCTTCAACATTCTCGGGGAACGACACGATATTCCTTTTGATTTATTTCAGGAACCTTTCAAACGGCGACAATGTGAACATCACCATTACCCGGCCCGACAATTCAATCCATTCACAATGGGTTTGGGAAAACAACCATCCTTTCTATATTGCATCCTGGAATTATTGGTTCCTGATTTTAAAGGATGAACAGGATGGCCTTTGGAAATTTGAAGCAAGTTATAACAACGAAGTTTATAGCCATGAATTCCAATACACAAATGCGGCTTTCATCAAGGAAAATGAAATCCAAAATCTTTCCCTTTACCCCAATCCCGTTTCCGATAAAACATGGATTTCAATCCCTGTTCCCCTATCGGGAAATTATCAATTTCAAATCAACAATATCACCGGGCAGAAAATCAACCTAATCCCCGAGTTAAATAAAAATGGGAAATCCCTTTTCCTGAACTGTGGGAATCTCGCCAATGGGGTTTATATTATTTCCATTGAGGATAGAGGAAGGAATTACCGGGGGCGGTTCATAAAAAGATAAGCCCATTTTTCATTTTAACCTGAAAAACCCTACTTTTGCAAACCGAAAAAAGCAGGTCTTCTGATTGCCGGATTTCTGGCATCAATTCTGAAAATTTATAAAAAACTTAAAGATAATATTATGGCTTTTGATATTGAAATGATAAAAGGCGTTTATGCACGCATGGCTAAGAGAGTGGAAGCAGCCCGTAAAGTTGTTGGCAAACCGATGACCCTCACCGAAAAAATCCTCTATTCCCACCTTGATGAAGGGGTAGCCCAATCAGCTTATCCAAGAGGCGAATCCTATGTTGATTTCCGTCCCGACAGGGTGGCCATGCAGGATGCCACGGCGCAAATGGCGTTGTTGCAGTTTATGCAGGCAGGCAAAAGCAAAGTGGCCGTTCCTTCCACGGTTCATGCAGATCATCTTATCCAGGCCAAACTGGGCGCTAAAGATGATTTGGATACAGCTAAACATACAAATGCCGAAGTTTATGATTTCCTTGCTTCCGTATCCAATAAATACGGAATTGGTTTTTGGAAACCAGGTGCCGGGATTATCCATCAGGTTGTACTTGAAAACTACGCATTCCCTGGTGGGATGATGATAGGGACCGATTCGCATACCGTAAATGCCGGGGGATTGGGAATGATTGCCATTGGTGTTGGTGGCGCAGATGCCGTTGATGTAATGGCCGATATGCCCTGGGAACTGAAAATGCCAAAACTGATCGGTGTAAAGCTCACAGGTAAATTAAACGGCTGGACAGCCCCGAAAGATATTATTTTGAAAGTTGCCGGTATACTTACCGTAAAAGGTGGAACCGGTGCCGTTGTCGAATATTTTGGCGAAGGTGCCAAAAACCTTTCTGCAACGGGAAAAGGGACTATTTGCAATATGGGCGCGGAAATTGGCGCAACCACTTCCACCTTTGGTTATGACGAAAGCATTGAAAGATACCTCCGTGCAACCGGCCGTGGCGATGTGGCCGATCTGGCAAACGGGATAAAAGAACATCTTACGGGAGATGAGGAGGTATATGCCAATCCTGAAAAGTATTTTGATGAAGTAATTGAAATTGATCTGAATACCCTGACACCTCATTTAAACGGGCCCTTCACCCCTGATCTGGCGACACCGGTTTCGGAAATGGCAGAAAAGGCAAGGAAAAACGACTGGCCCCTGGATGTGGAATGGGCGCTGATTGGCTCCTGTACCAACTCATCCTATGAAGATTTGACCCGTGCCGCTTCCATCGTTAAAGATGCACTTGATAAGGGGATCAAACCCAAAGCAACCTTGGGGATCAACCCGGGCTCTGAGCAAGTTCGTTTCACAGCTGAAAGGGATGGCTTGCTGGAAATCTTCACCAATGCAGGTGCAAAAATTTTCACCAATGCCTGTGGTCCTTGTATCGGACAATGGGCAAGACCGGGCGCAGAAAAAGAAGAGAAAAACTCAATCGTACATTCCTTCAACAGGAATTTCAAAAAGCGGGCGGACGGAAACCCCAACACCAATGCTTTTGTGGCTTCACCAGAAATGGTGGCCGCCATTGCCATTTCTGGGAGACTTGATTTCAACCCGATAACCGACACGCTCACAAATGACAAAGGTGAGCAAGTAAAATTAATACAACCCAGCGGCTTTGAATTGCCACCAAAAGGTTTTGCCGTGGACGACAATGGCTATCAGGCCCCTGCGGAAGATGGCAGTAACGTGAACATCGTTGTCAACCCGGCTTCGGAGAGATTGCAATTGCTTACCCCTTTCCAATCATGGAACGGTGAGGATTATCGCGGTTTGCGCCTTTTGATCAAAGCAAAAGGAAAATGCACCACCGATCATATTTCGATGGCGGGCCCATGGTTGCGATTCCGTGGACATTTGGATAACATTTCCAACAATATGCTTATTGGTGCTGTCAATTATTTCAATGATAAATCCAATTTGGTCAAAAACCAGTTGACCGAAGAATACGGCCCCGTGCCCGATACAGCCCGTGCTTACAAAGCTGAAGAATTGGGTTCTATCGTTATCGGAGATGAAAATTATGGTGAAGGCTCCTCACGCGAACACGCAGCAATGGAACCACGCAACCTGGGCGTAAAAGTGGTTTTGGTCCGCTCTTTTGCACGGATACACGAAACCAACCTCAAGAAACAAGGGATGCTGGGTTTGACCTTCGCCAACAAAGCAGACTATGACAAAATAAGGGAAGATGATATCATCGACATCGTTGGTTTAAAATCATTTGCCCCCGGAAAACCGTTAACAGCCATCATCCGTCACGCCGATGGTAAAAACGAGGAAATCGAGGTGAACCATACCTATAATGAAAACCAGATCGAATGGTTCAAGGCGGGGAGCGCCTTGAATTTGATCCGGATGCAGTCTTCCAAGGCATAAATGCATTGGAAACTCAAAATGCCTTGGAAACTCAAAATGTCTTGGAAACTCAAAGTGCCCCTTGGAAACCCAAAATCGTCATTACGAGGTATCGAAAGCTTAGCCTTGTGCGCAAGAATACCATGGCAATCCATTTGCTATAAAAGCTATTATAACCGCTGCCGTGCAACAGTGGGTATTCGCCTGACCACTGTCCCGCACTAAGCCCCGTGCGCAGTGGGTATTCGCCTGACCACTGTCCCGCACTAAGCCCCGTGCGCAGTGGTCTGACGAATATTACGTCTTCTGCTTTTTCTTTTTGGCGGCAGGGAAAAGCACATTATTCAGGATAAGCCTGTAACCCGGGGAATTGGGATGTAAATTGAGGTCTGTTGGCGGATCACCTACAAAATGTTGATAGTCTTCGGGATCGTGGCCGCTGTAAAAAGTCCAGGTCCCTTTTCCAAATTCACCATGGATATAACGGGCTTCGCCGAGTGATTTGTTTTCCCCCATGATCAACACGTTCGGTTTGATGTATTGTTCCCTGAAAGCGGTCGTCTGTCCCATAAAAGCCTTGATAATCTGCGTATGGTTTTGGCAAAGCATGGTCGGGACCGGATCCCATTTGGCCGAAAAATCAAACAAGGTAAAATAATCGTTCTTGGGGTTCACCTTGCCCCTTCTTTGCTGAGGGTTGATGTCGATGGAAGAAATTTCGTATTCATAGGGATTGGTACTTATCGTAAAATCCCGGAAGGCAAAACAACTGTTGTAATCCAGTTTTGCCTGTGCATTAGGATCCATGGGATCGCCATCGAACATCACATCGCAAATATCAACACCTTCTGCCGACAAGGCCACATCGTAACTATCCGGCGCCGAGCACATGGCAAACAGGTAACCCCCTCCTACCGTGAAATCCCTGATCTTTAATGCCACGGCCAGTTTGCATTCCGACACTTTGCTGAAACCCAGTTTGTGCGCCACATCTTCATTGGCATTTACATTTTCGATATACCAGGAGGCATTTCGGTAATTGGCCCAAAATTTTCCATATTGCCCCGTAAAATCCTCATGGTGCAAATGCAGCCAATCGTAAAGCGGCAAAACGCCTTCCATTACCTCTTCATCATAAACAATGTCATAAGGGATTTCGGCATAGGTAAGCACAAGGGTAACGGCATCGTCCCAGGGCTGTTTGTTTTTTGGGGAATAGACGGCTATTTTGGGGGCACGGTTCAATTTTACGGCATCCATGTTCACTTCCGGGTCGGAAATCTCACTTAAAATGGCGGTGGATTGCGCATCGGCGATAACGGTGTAGCTCACTCCCCTGATGATGCATTCCTGTTCGATGATTTCGTGGTATTTGCTCATAAAGCTCCCGCCTTTATAATTGAGGAGCCAGGTAACCTCCACGTCCTGTTGCAATTCCCAATAGGCAATCCCATAAGCTTTCAAATGATTCTTCTGCGTTTCGTCCATGGGAATTAGGATGTAGGCTGCTTGTGAGAAGAAAAACAGGAAAAGGAACAAATTTAGTAAGGTGATTTTTTTCATGACATTTTGGTTTATGAGATACTGGAAACTTTTAAACATCAAATTTCCGATGTACTACCTATTTATCCAGTTTTTCAGGGTTTTTGCTAATTCTTTTATCATCAGATTTTACCCTACGTTCCAATTTTTTGATATCTTCTTCAGGTGGCAGTTCTTCCGGTTTTATCCCCCTTTCAAGCAAAATCCGTCTTACAGAGCGATTGTTTGTAATATGTTCGGCGGATATTTGCCGTTCAGATGAAAAACCTTTTTCTTTTGTATTAAAAACCGTTATTTCTGTGGCAAAGTCTTTTGCTTTTATGGTAATGGTCGGTAAAAAATCTGCCAAGGCCCTACCTTTTGGAATGTTGAGCTTATCTTTCATTTGCTGGGTTGTTTTACCAAACAACGCCCTATCGCCCTTGCTCCGTATTATTCCAAAATTTCGGTCGCTTCCTGTTTGTTCATAAATAAGCCCGGAAAGTTCTTTTTCTGACAACGTGAGTTTCTGCCTTGCTTGTAAGCGCTCCCATTCATTTATTCGCTTTTCTACAAGTTCAAACCTTCTTGTTTGTATGGCAAAATAATTCTGGGCAAATGCAATGGTTTCTTTTCTTGGATCTCCATTTTGGGCAATTAAATAACAGGCATATCGTGTAAGCATTATGTCCTGAATTTCTTTACTTGCCCCTTTTGGCATTTCAATCGTTTTGTTAACGTCGACAAAATGATCGGATACTGCATTATTTGTAGCTTCACAAGTTATTCTTGCTTTTAAAATGACTCTATAAAAATTACGCCATTCGGAATATCCCAAAAGGTGTTGCATATCCCTTGCAAACCAAAATCCAATACCGTTTTCGGTAGTATGTGAATGATCGTCAAAATTATTTGTAAAACTTAAAACTACTTCTTTTTTCATCAATCATTTTCGTTTATATTAAACAAACGTCAAAAATCTTTTGCCTATTTCAATACGTTTCTTAATCTCTTTTTTTGGCAAAGATAAGCCTTTCGTCTTTCTATTTCAAACTAACAAGTTGCAAATGAGAAAAACCCGGTAGCTGTTACCGGGGTTTCACTGTTCAATAAAGCTTGGACAAATAAAGACCGTTCCCATTTAAAATGGGACATCCCCTCCTCCACCTTCGTTCATTTTGGAAGGAACCGTATAGGAATTGCTATCGGGCAATTGGTAATCATCAGGGAATTGCTGTGGGTCATCGTGCATTTCGGCAACTTCCGGATCGGTAAAGCGGGCAAACCTGTCGATAAATTGCAATTTGATATCGGCAAGGGCCCCGTTCCTGTGCTTGGCCACAATGAGTTCGGCCATCCCTTTTGTGGAATTCCCGTCTTCGTCCACATCAATCTTATAATATTCGGGACGGTAAATAAACAGGACAAGGTCGGCATCCTGCTCGATGGCGCCCGATTCGCGAAGGTCGGAAAGCAATGGGCGTTTTGAGCCCGCACGGGTTTCCACCGAACGGTTCAACTGCGACAAGGTGATAACGGGAACGTTCAATTCTTTCGCAAGGCTTTTCAACGACCTTGAAATCGTACTTATTTCCTGCTCACGATTTCCCATTTTGTTGTCCCCGCCGGTTGTCATCAACTGGATATAATCGATAATGATCATCTCGATATTGTGCTGGGCCTTTAACCTCCTGCATTTTGCCCTCAATTCAAAAATGGACAATGCCGGCGTATCATCAATATAAAGGGGAGCTTCAATCAAATTATTTATTTTTGAATTCAATTGTTCCCACTCATAATTCTCCAGATTCCCTTTTTTTAGTTTATCGGCTGGCAGTTCACTTTCACTCGAAATCAAACGTGTAACCAATTGAACCGAAGACATCTCAAGAGAGAAAAAAGCAACCGGCTTATTAAAATCGACAGCAATATTCCTTGCCATGGTAAGCACAAAAGCCGTTTTACCCATACCCGGACGGGCCGCTAGAATCACCAGGTCGGATTTTTGCCAACCAGCCGTAATCCGGTCAACATTCGTAAAACCCGATGGGACTCCCCGCATATTACCTTCGTGTTCGCGAGCTGATGCAATATCTTTAATGGCCTGGCTCACCAAAACCTGCATACTGTCATAATCCCTCCTGAAATTCTTTTCGCTGACGGAAAAAAGGCTTTGTTCCGCTTTATCAAGCAATTCGAATACATCGGTAGTCTCTTCAAAGGCATCTTTGATAATGGATGAAGAAATCCTGATCAATTCCCTTTGGATATATTTTTGAGTAATGATGCGGGCATGGAATTCAATGTTTGCGGTAGATGCCACACGGTTGGTCAATTGGGTGATATAATAGGCCCCACCAACCAGCTCCAGTTCACCACTGGATTTCAATTCGGCAGTAACGGTTAAAATATCCACCGGTTCCGATTTTGTGAACAAACGGTGGACAGCAGCAAATATACGTTGGTGGCTTTCTTTATAAAAAGCTTCGGGGCTCAACGCATCGATAACCGTGGACAGGGCATCCTTTTCGAGCATTACCGAACCAAGGACGGCTTCTTCAAGGTCAACAGCCTGTGGAGGCACACGGCCATGTTCCATAAAGGCTGTCGCCAATTGGTTTTTTTGTAGCCTTCTTTTTACTTTATCCTGATTACCAGTAATGTTGCTGCTTGTGTTTTGTTGTTCAACCATGTTTCAAAAGTATATTATTAAACAGCTTTCCCCACATTATAAAACGTTTTTAGTTATCAACATTATCCAATTAAATAAAAGGGTTATTAACCGGAAATTGTTAATATTTTTGTGCCCGGAAGTTCGAGGGATTTAAGGATCGAATTCTCAAAATGGGAATAGGGATTATTGTTATATATTTAACAATTTAAGGTCGTTTTCTTTAATTCGAGCCTAAACTTTTAGCAACAAAACGTTTAATCTTGAAATAACACAAAATCAAAATATTTGTCTTATGAAAATAATCTGTATCGGCAGGAATTATATTGACCATGCCAAAGAAATGAAAAGCCCGGTCCCAAAAAAACCTGTGTTTTTCATGAAACCGGAAACCGCCCTGCTCACAAAAAACCGTCCGTTCTATTACCCCCCCTTTTCAAAGGAAATCCATTATGAGGTGGAACTGGTTTTCAAAATCACCAGAAACGGGAAACACATCCGAAAGGAATTTGCCGACAGCTATTACAAGGAAGTGGGCCTGGGCATTGATTTTACGGCCCGCGACCTGCAAAGGGAATGCAAGGAAAAAGGGCTGCCATGGGAGATTGCAAAGGCTTTTACCGATTCAGCCCCCGTAAGTGAAATTTTCCCTGTAACAAAATTGAAGGACAAGGACAATATCCATTTTCATTTGGAGAAAAACGGTAAAATCGTCCAGCAAGGTGTTTCATCGGATATGATTTTCAATATGGAAGACATCATTTCCTATGTTTCCCAATTCGTAATGCTACGGATGGGCGATCTTGTTTTCACGGGAACACCTGTTGGCGTTGGACCTGTGAAAATCGGGGACAGCTTGGTTGGGTTTATTGAAGATAAGGAGATGTTTAATTTTGAGGTGAAGTAACCCATTATATAATTTGGCGGAAAATATGTTGGGGGAAATTGGGAGTTCTAAATTAAACTAAGCCCTCTTCACCAAAGCCACACAATAGGACGCCACACCTTCTTTGCGGCCCGTGAAACCCAACTTTTCGGTGGTTGTGGCTTTTATGGAAATATCCAGTTCGGAAATGCCCATTGTTTGTGAAAGGGTTTTTTTCATGGCGGGGATAAATTCAGAAATCTTTGGTTTTTCAAGGCTTACCGTAACATCTATATTATTTATTATGTACTTCTTTTCCCTAAGCATCTCAACCACTTTAGCAAGGAGGATCTTGCTATCTATATCTTTATTGGCCTCATCCGTATCAGGAAAATGATATCCGATATCCCTTTGATTGGAAGCACCGAGCAGTGCATCACAAATAGAATGGATCAACACATCGGCATCGGAATGGCCAACTGCCCCCAGCCCGGAGGGCACTTGAATGCCACCCAGCCATAATTCAGTATTTTTTTCCAATTTATGTACATCAAACCCGAAGCCTACTTTAATTTTCATCCACTAATTGATTTCAAATTTTGGTGCAAATTAAACAAATAATCCTAAACCAAAAATATTTTCACTTTATTAATTTGCGCTTTTTTATTTCAGAAATATGGACAATTCACGTGTTCAATAAGTTTCAGCAAGAAAGAAAATAATAAATACCACACCTTTTGAAGCTTAGGAATTTATATATTTGCACAAAAAATGACACCTAATAATTTCTCATCATGAAGCATTTTCCACTCCTAATATTCGTAGCCCTTTTCGTCCCTGTTTTTGCAATCTCCCAGGATACGCTCTCCTACCCGACCGATATTATTTATGATTCACAAAATGAAGAATACTATGTTTCAAACTGGGCTGATGAAGATTATCCTGGTTATATCCTTAAACTGAATGCGGCCGGAGAAGTTACGGAAAACTTTTATCCCGGCCTTGATTTACCGGGTGGGATTTGCCAGGTGGGCGACACACTTTACGTCCTTAACAACAAAGACCTATATGGTGGGAACCAGCCTTCGTACCTACTGGGTATCGATATGAATACGGGCCAGAAAATAGTGGATGTGGAAATTGGGACCGGTGGGATTTATGTTGATATGGTGACGACCGACAATAAAGGAAACCTGTACATCACCGATAGCGAAAACCTGAAAATATACAAATACAATATCCAGTCGCAGACATTTGAAGATTTTGTGACCAATATCAACAAGCCCATCGGGATTTGCTACAATGAGATTGATGACCAAATAATGTTCACGATAAGTAAGTCCAATATTTCTTACGTGGCGGCAATATCACCTGAAGGCGGAAACTTCACCACAATGTTTTACCACACAGGTTGGTTGGAAGGGATAGTTATGAACTCAAATGGGGATTATTATTTATCAAGTTGGACGGGGAGCGGTGGCAATTGGGGATCCGAACCTGTTTATAAAGCCTCACATGCCCTTGATTGGAAGTTTTTGTTAAACAACAACAACAACCGCCCATTTGGGATGTGCTTGGGAAAAGACAACCATCTCGCTGTTTGCAATTGGGGAAGCCATGTTATTAATTTCATTGACCTTACACTCTTTGGGACCAATGAATTGCAACCTCTTTCCAGCTTTAAAATCTATCCAAATCCAAGTGAAGGAAATGTACAAATCGACCTTTCAGGGTTCGAGGCATCAAACCTTGACTTATCGGTTTATGATATTTCGGGGAAAGAGGTTTTTAACAAAAAGATCGTGGACAGAAACATGAATGGCAAAGAAAACCTGGATTTGGATTTCCTGGAAACCGGGACCTATATTGTCACGGTTTTAAACGACAATACGGTTTATCACCAAAAGCTGATTGTTTATTAAGGTTTGAAAAGCACTTTTCCATTTGACATGGATTTGATATAAGCCCGGATACCCTCTTTGACATCGTCAAGCTTGAAGCTTCCCTGGATTTTGGTTTCAAAGTCACCTTTCACAATAAACTCCTGGATTTCATTTCCAATCCTTTGCAATTCCTTTGGTGATTTATTTGCGATCCATTCGTTCAAATTGAAACCGGAAATTTTTTTGTTTTGAAAAATTATATCCAGGGTACTTATCCCTGAAATATCCTTTCCCGACAAACCTCCGTAAACAACCACTTCCGACCCGGAAGGCATGGCATTCAAAAGCGTCCCCGTCATTTCGCCGCCTACGGCATCAAAGGCAAAGGTGGCATTTAGCTTATTCGAAACAATTTTCAATTCATCCTTGAAAAAATCATCTGCTGAATTCAAAGCATACTCCTCCCCTTTTTCCTTAAGCAAATCAACTTGTTCCTTTTTCCGCACAATATTGATACAATCAACACCCTCCTTTATGGCCAACAACCTGACAAATTCAGCAAGTTGCCCCCCAGCGGCATTTAGGACAAGTGCTTTGCAATTATCCCTTTGGCACAATTCAAAAAGGCCGTAAGCCGTAAACGGGTTAATTGCAAGACAGGCCGCCTGGTCAAAACCGACTTCATCTTTCAGGACAATACAGTTCTTTGCGTCCGTTGCCAAATATTCCGCCCATGTACCATCGCCATCGTCCTGGGTAAAACAGCTCACCCTTTGTCCCAATAACGCCGAAGCCTCCTCACTGGTTTGGACAACGGTACCTGCCCCCTCAAAACCGGGGACGGCCGGAAGTGGTTTTACCACATTGTATCCCCCTTGCAGAAAAGCGATATCCGAAGGGTTGCAGGGAGCGGCAACAATTTTGATCAAAACCTGATTGGGTTTTAAACCAGTGATTTCCCGCTCTTCGGTTTTAAGGCCGATAATTGCCCGTATGATATTTGGGTTATAGGCGGGAAGAACCGCTGCACGGTATTTTTCGGGGATGTTGTGATTGTTTTCCATGGGTAGATTTTTTCACCAGCCCAGCCCTGAAGGGCTGGGAAACTCATGGTCAGTTATTTATAAATCCAGATACAATCCGGACAGCTTCAGCTTGTGCTGTTTTTAAATCATCGTTCACGATTATTTTATCAAAATGCTTAGCAAATTCCAGTTCTTTTTCAGCTTTCTGCAATCGCAGTTTTATTTTTTCTTAACTATCGGTCGAACGTTTTCTCAAGCGCTCTTCAAGGTGCTTCACCGAAGGGGGCATCACAAAAACAGACAAGGCACGGTCGCCATAGTATTTCTTTATGTTCATCCCGCCCACTACGTCCACATCAAAAATCACATGGAGGCCTTCGCTCCAAATCCTCTCCACCTCTGATTTCAATGTTCCATAATAATGATCTTTGTAAACTTCTTCCCACTCTAAAAACTCATTGTTTTCTATCTTTTTCCTGAATTCATCGGCAGGGATGAAATAATAGTCTTTCCCATCAATTTCGTTTTTTCGTTTTTCCCGCGAAGCCGCCGAAATCGAAAATTGCAGATCAAGCCCGGATTTCAGCAAATGGTGCACAATGGTTGTTTTTCCCGCCCCTGAAGGAGCGGAGAAAATGATTAGTTTGCCTTTAAATTCCTGATTTATTTCCATCTTTCCCAATAATCATGGGGTGGCTTTGAGCCACCCCGTGATTGATTTCCCTACAAAATATTAAACAATTGCTCCTTGATTTTTTCCAGTTCATCCTTCATCTGAACCACGATCTTCTGTATGTTCGCATCCCCGGCCTTGGAGCCCATGGTATTTATTTCGCGCCCCATTTCCTGCCCGATGAAATTCAGCTTTTTCCCTTGTGAGACCGCCTCGTCCATTGTTTCCAAAAAATACTCGCAATGTTTTTTCAACCGGACCTTTTCTTCTGTGATGTCCAGTTTGTCGATATAGTAAACCAGTTCCTGTTCAAAACGGTTCTTGTCGATATTATCCTTGTCCGTAAGTTCGTACAGGTCTCTTTTTATTTTCACTTTCAGGTTTTCGATCCGCCGTTTTTCATAAGGATCCACCTGCACCAAAAGTTCCATGATTTTTTCAGTCCTTTTCGACAGGTCTGTGAACAGGTTCTGCCCTTCCTCCACACGGAACACATCAAGTTTGCCAATGGCCCTTTCAACTGCATCAAAAAGCAACTTCCACTCGTCCTCCTTGACTTCTTCCTTTTCTGACATCATCACATCCGGTAAGCGCATGACAACCGATAGATAGTCAACATTGCCATTTTCCCCGATTTCCTCTGACAAGGATTGCATTTCCCTGTAATATTTTAATGCCAATGCTTTGTTTATCGAAAAGTTTGAAGCACCACCCGAATTTTCAACCGAGATACTAAAATCCACTTTGCCCCTTTTCAGGTTTTTGGAGATAAGAGTCCTGAAAGCGAGTTCCTTTTCACGGTAACCATTGGGTATCCTCATATTCACATCCAACTGTTTACTGTTGAGCGATTTTATTTCGATCACGATTTTCCGATCCTGGCATTCGCATTCCGTTTTCCCAAAACCTGTCATTGATTTTATCATATGTTGTATATTTTCAGCAAAGGTAGTATATTCAATTTACGAAAACCGTTCTGGCAAAATTACGAATAAAATTCAACTTACTAATCCCCTCAAATATTATAACTTTGGCGATTATTTATTTTTTCAAACGATGGCACAAACTAT
This sequence comes from Chlorobiota bacterium, assembly GCA_013151015.1. Classification (GTDB taxonomy): domain Bacteria; phylum Bacteroidota; class Bacteroidia; order Bacteroidales; family JAADJA01; genus JAADJA01. The sequence goes on along the minus strand of JAADJA010000086.1, from coordinate 16,855 downwards.
TTTTTATATCATCATAGCGATCATCCTTTTCGATTATATATTGGAAAGGGTTTTGGATTATTTGAACAGCACCCGTTGGAGCCCGGAAGTCCCTGATGAGTTGAAAGGGCTTTACGACAAAGAAAAATATCGAAAGGCCCAGGAATATGACAAAGTAACCACCCGTTTTTCATTTGTTACAAGCACCCTGAGTGTTATTGCCATGTTGCTGGTTCTGTTTTTGGGTGGATTTGCATGGTTGGATGATTTTGTGAGGCAATACACCCAAAACCCTATTTTGATGGCGTTGATGTTTTTTGGGATTATGGGGCTGATCGCTGATATTTTCAGTACGCCATTCAGCATTTACAGCACATTTGTTATCGAAGAAAAATTTGGGTTCAACAAAACCACGGCCAAAACATTCATTTTGGATAAGATAAAAGGTTGGGCAATGGCGGCCATCATCGGAGGCGGGTTATTGTCGCTTATTGTCTGGATATATGGCACTACCGGCGAATGGTTCTGGTTGATTGCCTGGGGTGTGATCGGCGTTTTCACCCTTTTTATGACGATGTTTTATTCCGAGATCATCGTCCCTCTTTTTAATAAACAAACCCCTCTTGAGGAAGGTGATTTAAGGAATGCCATTGAAAAATTTGCTTCGAAGGCCGGTTTCCAATTGAAGAACATTTACGTGATGGATGGTTCAAAACGCTCAACCAAAGCCAATGCATATTTTAGTGGCCTCGGGGCAAAAAAGCGGATCGTGCTTTTCGACACGCTCATCAAAGACCACTGCACCGAAGAACTTGTTGGGATTTTGGCCCATGAAGTGGGGCATTACAAAAAGAAACATACTGTTTTGGGGACAATCCTTTCCTTGGTGCAAACCGGTTTGATGCTTTTTATCCTCGGGATATTTATTGGGAACCCTATCCTTTCACAGGCACTTGGCGCCACCGAAGGGAGTTTCCATATGGGCGTACTTGCATTTGGCTTATTGTACAGCCCACTATCGACCATCCTCGGGATAATCATGAACATCGTTTCGCGCAAAAACGAATTTGCAGCTGACCGGTATGCAGGGGAGAAATACAATCCCGAAGCCCTGAAAACAGCCCTGAAAAAACTTTCGGTAAACCATTTGAGCAACCTTCGCCCCCATCCGGCCTACGTTTTCTTTTATTATTCACACCCACCATTACTGCAAAGGTTGAAAGCTTTGGACAAAGTTGCTTAGTTTTTTTGATTGAGAATAATTTTAACGATGTCAGATTGTTCATTATATTTGTCCCCATAGGGTTTCCAGGGTTTTCCATATTCTTCTTCAATTTTTTTTACATTGTCCCGATAGTGTTTCTAAAATTTTCAATGCTATGAAAAACCCTGAAAGTCTTAATGCAAATGAACTAGCAGAAGTCCCTTTAAGCATTTTTAACACACCCCCGCCTGCACACTTGCCTTCACACCCCCTCTCAAAGAGGGGAGTTTGTTCCACGCAATATTTTATAATGGATATTGGTTTTCGGAAATCAATTATATCCTTTCACAAACAAGTTCCATTTCCTTTTAATCAAGTATCATAATATTTCATCTTTTAGAATGCCCACTCCCCTCTATGAGAGGGGGTGCGAAGGGTTTAGCGGGGGGCGGGGGTGTGTCTTGTCAAACAAAAATATGTTTAACCTCTTTTCCTTTTTTTCATCTTTGTCCTGAACTTCCTCCAGCAGATGTGTATAGCCATCAAGTTCAATGGCAAGCATTAATTCATGGCAAAAGAAATCGGCAATATAATTATCAAGTGGTTTTTGCCGGTGAAAATCATATCCCATAATTTGCTTTCCCTTTCAAATGCCCCCAAAGGTAAATTTCGGATTTGGTGCTTTTGTTCCGTAATTGACCGGCGAACTCTTTTAATTTGGGGTTATAGGGGATTATTCTCCTTCTTTTGTTCATGGGTCAGGGTTATTTAGAATGCAAAAATAATAAATCGAGAATAACACACCCCCACCCACGCACTTGCTTTCACACCCCCTCTCAAGAGGGGAGGCTGTTCTGCGCCAAATAATTTCAAGTATTTTAATAACCTATAAATTTGCTCCATAGCTCCTTTCTTCTGCGATTCCCTACTCCCCTCTTGAGAGGGGGTGCGCCGGGTTTGGCGTTGGCGGGGGTGTGTTATTCACATGAATCATTCCCGTGGATCGCCCTTCAAAGGTAATTTTGCCAGTTTTTCAACCGTGAGGCTTGGAAAATCAAATTCAGCGGTCACCAGGCCAAGGATGAGATAAAGGCCATTTCCACGAAATGGGTAGTTCCTCAGGGAGTTGGGGAAATGAACAGTATCGAAGAATTCACCATTGACATCGAGGAAAGTACCGAAATGCATCAATTCCTTTCTCACTGTCCTCACATACTTAACCGTAACAAGGTGGCCAAGCATCCTCACCCTTTTCCCAACATACTTTATTAAGTCCTTTGCAGTGATTTCACCACGGAACGGGGTTTTCAACAAATCAAAATAAGACATGCTGACAGGGAAACCGATAAACTCGATTTCATCATAGGCATTCGCCACCGGGCTTTGTTCAAGCTTTGGGAGTTTGTACTTCCTTGGCGAAGCATAAAACAAGGAACCCGTTTGCCTTTGCCTCCCTTTGTTCAGGAACAAATGGGCTTCCCATAGCAACTCTGCTTTTTGTTTCCCCGTAAAACGGAAAGCATCGGTACGGATAAGGATTATGAGCTGGTCCAATCCAATATCCACCCGCCGGATAAAATCCTCCAAATCATTGAAATTGCCGTTCAATTGCCTTTCGTCCCGGATTTTCTTTCCAGCCTTGTTTTCAAGATTGGCAATGTGGACAAATCCCACGTAAATATCCTTTCCGATGATGTGCGTGAGATAATTACTATGGTTCACGCAGGGAAGTTCGATATTTGCCCCATGGTATTTCGCTTCGCCAAAATAAACCCATGTATGATAAAAACCACCAAAATTATTGATGACCGCAACCATAAACTCCAACGGGAACCAGGCTTTCAGAAAAAGGCTCTGGAAACTTTCGACAGCATAGGAAGCCGAATGGGCCTTGGAAAAGGAATAGCCGGCAAAGGATTCGATCTGTCTCCACACCTCTTTTGTGAGTTCATCGGAATAGCCTTTTTCTTTGCAATTGCCAAAAAACTTCCCGACAATGCGTTTCATCTCCTTGCCTCCCCTGAACTTGCCGCTCATGGCACGGCGCAACACATCGGCATCGCTCAAATCAAGGTCGGCAAAATGGTGGCAAACTTTCAACACATCCTCCTGGTACACCATTACTCCAAAGGTTTCCTGCAATTGTTCTTTCATCACCGGATGGAGATATTCGAATTTGTCGGGATTGTGGAAACGATGGATATATTCGCGCATCATCCCCGATTTTGCCACGCCCGGACGGATGATGGAGCTGGCCGCCACAAGGCTCAGGTAATTGTCGCAACGTAGTTTGTTCAACAGCCCGCGCATGGCAGGGCTTTCGACATAAAAACAACCGATGGTCTCGCCCCGTTTCAACTGTGCCCTTACCTTTTTATCCTTTTTGAACTTATCTATCTGATGGACATCTATCCTTATCCCACGGTTTTCCAAAATAATTTCAGCCGCATCACGAATGTGCCCAATCCCGCGTTGGCTAAGGATGTCCAGTTTCTCGAACCCGAAGTCCTCGGCCACGTACATATCCCATTGCGTTGTGGGGAAACCCTTTGGGGGCAAATCAAGGGCTGTGTAATATGTGAGCGGTTTTTCCGAAATCAAAATCCCACCGGCGTGTATGCTACGGATATTGGGAAAATCTGTGAGATTCCTGGAAATCTCTACAATTTCTCTTGCTATTGAATTTTCCCTTGCGGATTTCTCCGTATTGTCCACCAATTCATCAATTTCTGTTTTTGGCAATCCATACACTTTCCCCAATTCCCTCAAAATGGATTTCCGTTTGAAAGTGGAGGTTGCCCCCAGCAAAGCCGTATGTTCATGGCCATAGCGTTTGAAAATATAATCCTGCACTTCTTCCCGGTCGCGCCATGAATAGTCAATGTCAAAATCCGGGGGACTGGTCCGTTTGGGGTTCAGGAAACGTTCAAAATACAAATCAAGGTCAATGGGGTCCACATCGGTGATTTTAAGGCAATAGGCCACTACGCTGTTGGCGCCGCTCCCCCGCCCCACATGGTAAAAACCGCGCGACATGGAATAACGGATAATGTCCCAGGCAATGAGGAAATAGGCCGCAAACCCAAGTTTGAAGATAATGCCCAACTCTTTTTCCACCCGCTCCCTTGCCGTTTTGTTTTTCATCCCATAACGATAATCGAGCCCATCAAAAGCAAGTTTCCTAAGCAGGGTCTTGTCATCGACAACATCATCGGTAAAGGTCTTTTTGTTCTTCAATGATTTATAGTCAAAATCAATTTCACACTCATCGATGAACTTTTCGGTGTTTTTGATTATTTGGGGATAATCACGATAAAAAGCCAGCAGCTCATCGACAGGTATCAGGGTTTCTGCTTCACCTGCAAGCATTTCGGGCGTCAATTGCGAGAGCAGGATGTTATTGTCAATGGCCCGCAGGTTCTTATGGATGAAATAACCCTCCTTATCGGCAAAAGTCACAGGTTGTTGTATAATCAGCTTGGATCGGTCACGAAAATAAGGGGAAGTAAAAAGCTTTAAAACTTCATGGGGTTTGATCCCTATGAACTCATTTCCCCTTAGATCTTCTGGATTTCTACCATTAAATGGATAGATTATATAAACATCATTAAATCCTTCTGCATAAGCCTGATACTCTTTTTTATTGAAATTATGACGAGAAACAAATTCGTTCAATTCCCTAAAGCCTTCATTGTTTTTTGCAATGCCCGTATATAGATATTTGTTCCCGTTCCTAATCTCGATCCCGGCAATGGGTTTTATGCCCTTATTTTTGCAGATTTTTACAAAATCGAGCATCGCCGATGAATTATTAATGTCCGTCAACGCCAATGCCGGAACACTATATTCCTTTGCCAGCTTCACCAGCTTCTCAACGGGAAGGGTTCCATAACGGAGGCTAAAATTTGAATGGCAATTGATGTACATTTTTTTATTTTTCAAGACCACTTATATATTCAGGGGACTTCTATAAATTGATTTTTGGAAGTGTAAACCATTGACCCCGCAAAATACTTTACCACATCATTGCGAGGCATCGTATGCGAAGCCTTGTGGGAAAGAATGGCAGCAATCTGTTTGCCATGAAAGACTGCCCAAAACTGCCGCTGATGAAAGTCAGCCCATAACCTCTAACAGATTACTTCACCCCTCCACACAATCCCGTCCCTTCGTTCGCAATGACGGGGAACTTGTATATATCCTTGCTTCACGTTAAAAAGCCTGAAGTAATGAACCTCGAAAAAGCACTTCGTTTTATTCAAAATCATAATTAGGTGTTTTTTATCATTTCCATGTCTTTTTCCCTGACGCTTCCAGATCGTTTCCTCTTGACGCTTCCAGGTCTTTCAGACGCTAGGAAGGTCAGTTGCAGGCTGCTGAAGGGATACTGCCCGGCACACGGCCTTGTTCCCAAAGCGCAAGCGTATCTTGTCCATTGCCTGATAGAGGTCGGTCATTTCCGGGGTATCCTCAAATATGTTCAACTGCTGTGAGCCCTGCACCAAATGGCTGAATTTTACCCCTATCAACCGAAGGAGCATCCTCCGGTTGTACAATTTCTTAAAGAGCTCCAGAACTATATCCATCAAAATATGATCGAAAGAGGTATAAGGGATGTGCTTTTGCAAAGTGTGCGTATCAAAATTTGAATACCTTATCTTTACCGTGACACAGGATGTCAGCTTGTTTTTTTTGCGAAGCTGGAAAGCGATTTTTTCGACCATCCCGATCAAAAGGTTCCTGAGCATTGCCACATCAATGGTGTCTTTTTCAAAAGTCCGTTCCGTGCTGATCGATTTCCGTTCGGAATATTGCCTCACAGGCGCATTATCAACGCCATTGGCCCTTTTCCAAATAGCAATCCCACTTTTGCCCATTACCCGCTGCATCATATCGGGCGGGATTTGCCGTAAAGTACTGATAGTGGAAATTCCCATGGAACGCAACAAGTAATAAGCTTTGCTGCCCACCATCGGGATTTTGCGGATGGAAAGCGGGTTCAGGAAAGGCTGCACGCCAACTTGTGGGATATTCAACAAACCATTGGGCTTGGCCTCGCCCGTTGCGATTTTCGATACCGTTTTATTAATGGAAACCCCAAAAGAAATCGGCAGGCCCGTTTCCCTGATAATCCGCTCCCTCAGCTTCTGCGACCATTTTAGGTTTCCGAAAAAACGGTCCATCCCGGTAATGTCAAGGTAGTGCTCATCAATGGAAGCTTTTTCGTAAACGGGTGCTTTTTCGGCCACGATCTCTGTAACCATTTTTGAATACTTACTATATTCATCCATATCGCCACGGATTACCACGGCATGGTCGCACAGCATGCGCGCCATCCGCATGGGCATGGCCGAATGTACCCCGAATTGCCGGGCTTCGTAACTGCACGACGACACCACTCCCCTATCGGACGTACCGCCAATAATAACGGGTTTCCCAATCAGCTTGCTGTTCATTAGCCTTTCGACAGACACAAAAAATGTGTCAAGGTCGAGATGTACGATACAACGGTTTGAAGTTTTCATTTTTTATAATTATCACACACGAATTTTGACCCTTGCAGGTTGACCTGATTCTTTCGACCTGACTCTTTCAGATCGTTCCGACCCTTTCAGGTTGACCTGACTCTTTCAGGTCGCCCCCCTTGACCCGACTCTTTCAGGTCGTCCTCGTCCCGACTCTGAAAGGTCAGGTCAGGCCAAACAACCTGTTTACCTGTGTATTAGAAATCCAGAAAAAACTTTTTTTCATTTTTTTTTCATTTTTACTTGACATTTTAAATTTTCGTATTACCTTTGATTAGTTTTTAATCATTTTTTTGACCACAATATAATCACTTTTGTTTTATGCAAAAGGATTTGTTTTAAGAAATTTTATTCACAGACTAAATATCCGGAAAATGAAAACATATAAGAATCTCGAAACCTATCAGTTGGCATTCAACCTTGCCATCAATATCTACAACCTCAACATTAGCCTCCCAAGGCAATTGCTCATCCGGTACGGAAACCGTTTAAGATGGTCTTCCCTAAAAACAAAAGACATGATCGTGGAAGCTTACGCCAATGGAAACACCAATACCCCTGACGGGAAAACATTGGAAGACGCCGCAAATTTGTGCAACGAAATAATTTCACACCTTATTAATATAAAGGCAGCTTACCAAAGGGGAGGTTCGGTGGAAAAACTGATTATTGGGTATCAAACGCTGCAATTCAAAATTGCAAAGAGCAGGCGGAAAATGGAGGGAATGTTCCCGCACACGGTACCCAGCCCTGAAGGGCTGGGAAATTCACTGGGGAATTCACTGGGAAACCCAGAAACCCCACCCACACGCCCAGCCCTGAAGGGCTGGGAAATTCAAGACTGGGAAGTGCATGAACCATCAGCCCAATACAAACAGGTTAGTTGACAATCGACAAAATTGCTATTTTGACCCTCTATGAGTTACCTCACCTGTTAGGGCGGGGAGATCGCGGGAAAGAAAACAATAAAATTCAAAATTATGGCTTACGTAAAAGTTTGGATACACGCAGTTTGGACAACAAAAAATAGAGAAAAGTTTTTAGTTAAAAATGTCAGGCAGAAACTTTTTGAACATATCAGGAGGAACATGATGAATTTATCAGGAAATATGGGCTTGACCCTTCCCAGCCCTGAAGGGCTGGGAAACTCAGAGACAGAAAACTAAAAAGGACCAGAAAACTCATGGCAGGAAAATTTAAAATAAACAAAAATCACTATTTCGACTGCCACTATGAGTTACCCTACCCTTCAGGGTAGGGATTATTATAAAAAACAAAAACACAAAACCATGCACTTCAGCAAAAACATTAAATTCCTGAGAAAACGTAAGGGCCGCACACAAGACGATGTCGCCTTTTCATTGAACATGAAACGCTCCACGTTAAGCGGTTACGAAAACCTGATCGCAAAACCATCGGTGGAAATCCTTTTGGCCTTTTCCGATTATTACCAAATTTCCATTGACACCCTGCTAAAAGTCAACTTGCAAGAACTCCCGGAGAGCCAACTGTCACAGCTTGAAAAGGGTTATGATGTATATATAAAAGGGAGCAAGCTCAGGGTGTTGGCCACAACGGTTGACAGTATGAACGAAGAAAATATCGAACTGGTCTCGGAAAAAGCAAGGGCCGGTTATACGGCAGGTTTTGCCGACCCCGAGTACATCAGGATACTCCCGACTTTCAAATTGCCCTTTTTATCACCTCAAAGGAAATACCGCACTTTCCAGATCAGCGGGGATTCCATGTTGCCTATTCCCGACAAATCTTATGTAACCACCGAGTATGTTGAGAACTGGCAATATATCAAAAGCGGGATGCCATATATTGTCCTTACGATGGACGATGGGATCGTGTTCAAGATTGCCGAAAACAAAATCGAAAAAGAGGGGAAACTGACTTTGCATTCTTTGAATACAGTTTATGAACCATTCGACATCAGTATTAAAGACGTGAAAGAAGTCTGGAAATTCGTGAATTACATCAGTTCCGAAATGCCACCACAAAATATTGAAAAAGATGATTTGGTGGATGAAGTAAGGGCTTTACGAAAAGAGGTGATGGCGATACAGACGAAATTAAATTTTTAACTTTGCACTATGTCCAAAAAAAATGTTAAAACAAATTTATTGAATCATTCTCAAGCAAAAGTCAAATTACTTGGAGAATACTTAAAAAGATACCTTAATGTAATTAGCAATGACGGATACACAAAAGAAATAAATGTATTTGATTTGTTTTGTGGGGAAGGTTTATACGAAAATGAAGGCGAAGGAAGTCCATTAGTTATCATGCGTGCAGTTAAAGATATTCATTTCAAGAATGTTTCAAAATCAGAATTTATTCCAAAAATCAATTGCTTCTTTAATGATATAGATTCTTTCAAAATAGAAAAAGTCAAAAGTACCATTAAACTTAAATCCCTTTATTATGAATACTTTGGAGAATTAAAATTTTCCAATATTGATTACAAAGATTATTTACAAAAACTAATCAACAAACTCAATGCCCTGAAAAATGAAAAAGCTTTTATTTTCATTGACCCTTATGAATATAAGCACATAAAGACAAGCCACATTAAAAATCTAATTTCCAATAACAAGTCTGAAGTATTATTATGGCTTCCAACACAATTCATGTATCGTTTTGAATCAAATGGCACTCCATTAGCCTTAAAAGATTTTTTAGAAGAAATTGTCCCTTTTGAAAAATGGACAAGTTCTGATAGTGTCTGGGGTTTCATTAATCAAATGAAAGAGGGTTTTCAAAATAAAATAGGCGATAATTATTTTGTTGATAGTTTCACAATCCAAAAAGACGAAAGTACTGTGTTTTGTTTATTCTTTTTTTCACCACATATTAGAGGTTTTGAAAAAATGCTTGAAACCAAGTGGGAAATTGACAAAGAACAAGGCAAAGGATGGAATTACTCAGGAAACCAACCAAGCCTTTTCTTTCAAGATAAAACAAATCCACTTGAAGAAAATCTCAGTGAATTCCTTTCAAAAGCCACTAAAACTAATGGCGAAATATATGTATTCACACTACGAAAAAGTTTTTTACCCAAACACACGAACGAAATACTTAAAAATTGGCAACAAACCAGCAAATTGGATGTTATTCTAAAAAATGGTCAAAAAGCAAGAAAGGGAGCTTTTTATATTAATTACAGAGACTACAAAAACGAATTCTCAAAGGTAACTTTAAGACTTAAATAATCATGGCAAAATCAAATATTGAATGGACGGAAACCACTTGGAACCCAACAACAGGATGTACGAAAATATCAACCGGATGTTTGTATTGTTATGCAGAAACCATGTCTAAACGACTGAAAGCAATGGGGATGGACAAATACAAAGATGGATTCAAAATTGCTGTTCATTATAATGCACTTAATGAACCCTATAAATGGAAAAAACCAACTGTTGTGTTTGTTGATTCAATGAGTGATTTATTTCATAATGACATTCCCTTCGAATTCATTAAAAGTGTATTTGAAGTAATGAACAATACGCCACAACATACTTATCAGGTTTTGACAAAACGATCGGAAAGACTCATGCAAATAGCACCATTATTAAACTGGACCTCTAATATTTGGATGGGGGTTTCAGTAGAAAACGAGCATGTTGCTGAACGGATAACACACTTGGTCAAAACACCGGCATTCATTAAATTCATTTCTTGCGAACCATTAATAGGTCCTTTGTATTCTTTGCAACTTGATCTTATTGATTGGGTAATTGTTGGTGGAGAGTCAGGTCATAAGGCAAGGGAAATAAAACAGGAATGGATTGATTATATTTACAATAAATGCCAAACTCACAATGTTCCATTCTTTTTCAAGCAATGGGGCAAAAAAATGCATAACATGAACATGAACGACCCAACTATGCTTAAAGGGCATAAACAATATGCCAAAGGAGGATGTGAATTAAATGGGCAAATTATTCAGGAAATGCCAAGGTCAGCCTATAAAACAAAAGCAAATTAATACCATTGAAATCATTTTCACAAACGACTTGTGTATTCCATCATCGACATAGAAACCACCGGACTGAGCCCCCGGAACGAAAAAATTACGGAGATTGCGGTTTACGTCCATGATGGGAAAAAGATAACGGATGAATTTACGACTCTCTTGAATCCCGAAAAGAAGATTTCGTACCGGATAACCCAACTTACAGGCATCAATAACAAGATGGTCGAAAATGCGCCCAAGTTTTATGAGGTTGCCAGGAAAATCGTAGAGATGACCGAGGGGACAATCTTTGTTGGGCACAACGTACATTTCGATTATAATTTCATCCGCAAGGAGTTTAAGGAATTTGGATATGATTATCACCGTGACAAAATATGCACGGCAAAACTGAGCAGAAAACTTTTACCGGGACGACGTTCATACGCTTTAGGGAAAATCTGCATCGAATTGGGCATCAACATTAAAAACAGGCACCGAGCCTTTGGGGACGCCAAAGCAACCGTGGAACTTTTTGAAATTCTTTTGAAACTTGAGAAAAACCTAAAAGCATTGACCTATCAGGGATTGAACACAAGCCTCGACAGAAAGCAAATTGAAAGCCTTCCCGAAAAAACAGGGGTGTATTATTTTTATAATGACAAGGGAAGTATAATTTACATTGGGAAAAGCATCAACATCCATGACCGGGTTTTATCGCACCTGAGCAATAATGGCTCAAAACGGGCCATTGAAATGCGGAACGAAATTGCGGATATCGGTTTTGAAATTACCGGGAGCGAATTGGTCGCCTTGTTGCTTGAATCGAACGAAATAAAAAAGCACACCCCGAAATACAACCGGGCACAGCGCAGGAACAGCTTTCAATGGGGGATTTATTCATATTTTGACGAGAACAAATACCTGAGGTTGAAAATTGAAAAGAACGTTTTGGATAAAATGCCCTTGACAAGTTTCTCATCGCACCAGGCAGCAAAAAACCATTTGTTCATGTTGACCGAAGCCTTTCAGCTTTGCCAGAAGCTTTGTGGGTTGTTTGACACAAAAAGGGCTTGTTTTCAATATAACATCAAACAATGCAATGGCGCCTGTATTCAGGAAGAGAGCCCCAACACATATAATTCAAGGGCAAAACAAGCAATTGAACCCTACCGTTTCCAAAACGAGGATTTCATTCTTATCGACAAAGGAAGAAATCCTGGCGAACATTCGGTTGTGATAGTTGAACACAATAAATACCTTGGTTTTGGATACCTTGATTTTGATTTGAATGGGCAAACTTCCGTTGGACAACTTAAGGACTGTATCCGCTCCTATCCTGACAACAGGGATATCCGGCAAATAATCAGGGGTCATTTAAAAAGAAACAGAGTAGAAAAAGTTATCCCCTTGTAACATTTCCAAAAAGTAAATGTATATTTGTGGTTCAGACCCATTTTTTAAAATTCGTATTATGCACCCAAACAAAAAACCTTTTTCAAAAGACATTTTAAAAATCGACGACATTCCTGCACTTGTCGAAAAATTAGGTCAAAAATTAAAAGATGACACTTTTAAGGAATACAAAAGAAGGGGAACTGTTATAGGGATCAGTGGGGGAATTGATTCTTCTGTTTCCATGGCATTGGCAGTAAATGCACTTGGAAGCGATCGGGTTTTTGGCGTAATGATCCCCGAAAAAGACTCAAGTCCGGATAGCCTGAAACTTGCAGGTGACCTCGCCAAACAGTATGGCGTGAAAACAGTTGTCGAGAATATTTCACCGGCCCTGAACGGATTTGCCTGCTATGATAGACGTGATGAAGCCGTTAAACATGTGTTTCCCGAATACGAGCCCAAATCATACAAAATGAAAATCGGAGTCCATCAGTCAGGCCTGAACCAAAACCTGCCCCCTCTTTTTTACCTTACCATTATTGCACCCAACGGAGATCAAAAAAGCAAAGTACTGCCGGTAATCGACTATTTGCAGATCGTGGCGGCTTCCAATTTCAAGCAAAGAAGCCGGATGGCCATTGTTTATTATTACGCTGAATTATTGCATTACATTGTTATCGGCACAGCCAACAAACAAGAAATAGACGAGGGCTTTTTTGTAAAATACGGCGATGGCGGTGCCGATGTCTTCCCTTTGGCCGGACTTTACAAAACACAGGTTTACCAACTTGCCGAACACCTTGGTGTTCCGCAGGAAATTATTGACCGGACACCCACAACTGATACCTATACTGCCGAACAGACACAGGAAGAATTTTTCTATCAACTTCCTTTTGACATTTTGGACATAATGTGGTACGGATTTGAGAATGGATATGACACACAGGAAGTAGCAAAGGTGATGGGCAAAACAAAGGAAGAAGTGGAAATTATTTTCTGCAACTTTGCCCGAAAAATGAAAACCACCGAATATCTCCGGCATCAACCTATTTATTATCCCGGAAACGATTAGGCTGTTATTATGAATGTCTTCGATTATCTTTTTGAGAATTGGGCCGGTTACAACAATGACTTTGTTTTAGGGCCGGGCGAAACCATATCTTATTCAAAGCTATACAATGAGAGCATTGAAACCGCAAGGGGCTTATTCAATCAATTTGGTGAAAACAATCCCATATTCCTTATTAGCGAAAATTCTGTGTTTTTCATCAAAAGCTATCTTGCTATCCTGAAATCAGGTAATATTTGTATTCCCGTAAACCCTTCTCTTGAGAAGGAAAACCTAAGAAAAATCGTCGAACTCGCCGAAACAAAAAAAGCGTTTATAAGTCCGAGGAACTTGCGAAAATTCGAAGATTTCTCATTTACAATCCTGAACGGTTATCTGAACGGCCAAGCCACATCGGATGTTTCTGGTTTTGAGGATATGGATATTGCCGAATTTGATGAAAACAGAACAGCAGAAATAATTTTTACTTCAGGTTCCACAGGAGAACAAAAAGGGGTAATGATCTCGCATAAGAATATCATTGCCAATACCAGTTCAATAATTGAATACCTCAAACTTTCACAAAACGATATTGTCCAGGTGGTTTTGCCCTTTCATTATTGTTATGGGCTTTCGTTGTTGCACACCCATTTGAAAGTAGGTGGCTCCGTTGTACTTAACAACAGCTTTATGTTCCTTGGAACCATCATTAACGATCTAAAGAAATATAAATGTACCGGGTTTGCCGGTGTCCCAAGCCATTTTCAAATACTCTTGCGAAAATCAAAGGATTTCAAAGACACTCATTTCCCTCACCTAAAATATGTTACACAAGCCGGAGGCAAATTGCACACCTCGTTTATCAGGGAGTTCGTTTCTGCTTTTCCCGATATTGATTTTTATGTGATGTACGGACAAACGGAAGCCACTGCGCGCTTATCTTATCTCCCCCCAAAGGATTTAAAAAAGAAAACGGGATCAATTGGCAAAGGGATTCCCGGGGTTGAACTCAAGGTGGTTGACAAAAAAGGCAAGCCCGTGAAAGCCGGGGAAGTTGGCGAAATAATTGCCAAAGGGGAAAACATCATGCAGGGATATTTCAAGGACAAGAAAGCCACAATGGAAGTGCTCAGGGAGGGATGGCTGCATACAGGTGATTTGGCAAGCATTGACGATGACGGATTCATCTACATAAAAAGCCGTGAAAAGGAAATTTTGAAGGTAAGGGGGATTCGGATTAGCCCAAAGGAAATAGAGGAAGTTATCGTTGGTTTCCCCGGAGTGATCGATTGCACGATCCATGCAATTTCGGACGACATTACGGGCGAAGCCATAAAAGCAATCGTTTATGTAAATGATGGGGATTTGGGGAAATTGGACAAATATAAAATTCAACAGTTTTGTGCCAAGCACCTTTCCCGGCACAAGATTCCCAAGGAAATAGAATTTGACACCAAACTCACGTTCAACACATCAGGAAAAAGAGTGAAATAGCGAATGCTTTATTCGTTTTGTTTGCCCCAGACTTCCCTTGTGATTTTATCAAGGATAGGTTGCTTAGGGTGAAAATAATCGATGAAATTGGCCCTTGTTCCCGTCATTTCACTTGGCAATTCAAAATCATAGGTTTTCCCAAGCCGGTGCATATCCTCCTTAAACCTCAAACTAACCACTTCAAGGCCATTGTCTTTCAGATATTCGGTGACCCTATCATAAACAGGAAGAATAAGAAAGCTTAATTGGATATTATTGTCTTTGCAATAATCCGATATTTTTTTCAACTCAGCATAGAATTTCGCCGGGTATTCGTAATCACCGAAGAAAAGCCCCAACCTAAATTCCGACAAACTGTCCAAATCAGCAGGATCCTGGTACTCATATGAATTCTCCACCAAACTACGGTTTTTCGTAATTGCGAACAACAAGTTTTCGTAGGAGTCCACAAGGATATCGGGGGTTGTAAAATACGTATAGGGTTCATCGGTTATGTCGATCCCGAAATGAAAAAGGTTATAAGAGCGGTTTGCACTGTAATTCGCATAACCGACCTGAAAGACAACCTTTTCCAACTTAACCTGCCTGGCCGCAAACCAAAAAACATCGATCATCGTCTCATAACTCGCCCCTTCGCAACAATAATTAAAGTAATCCTCTCCACTGACTTCCTTTATGATCGATTCCTTTATCTTACGACCCTGCGAATCGCCAATAATCAACTTGCTTTTTGGTTCCCTTTTAAAATGGATTGTTTTCCACAACATGTTCCCTCGCGGGGAAGCCTCATCGGAACGGTTGAGGACCGCTATTTTCGATTGGGCACTGATCAGGTGCGAAATATTGACAAGTTCATAAGGGTCAATTACGACAATAAAAAGAAGCACGGCCAAAACCGGTATAGTAAAATAAAACACTTTTAAAAGATACTTGCCCATTTTTCCTTTTTAAAATTGAAGATAAACAAAGGTCTCCTTCATTTGACTGAAATTATAAACCAAAACCAGGATCGTATAGTACCCCGCCCATCGTATATAACGAGGTTGTTTTAGAAAAAGATTGACAACATCCACTCCGCTTTCCTGCATGATTTCTTTTATCATTAACAAAGCAAACCCGCCCAAACCTATCAAAAACCCGGTCCGGTCAACAATCATATTTAGCTTAAACGGATTATCAATGTCAAATGAAAAGAGATTTACGACAAAATACCAGGACTCGTGAAGTGAATCAGCATTGAACAGAACAAGCGAAAAACTAAAAAAAATAAACGTAGCTGCAATACCGACAAGCCCTACCAGTCTCGTTGGGAGTTTTGCCGCAATCTGCTTCCGTTTCCTTTTTGTATAGAATTCATAAACTATGGCAAGGCCCTGAAAAACACCAAGCATCACATACGTCCATTTGGCTCCATGCCATATCCCAATTACGAAAAAAGTAAGGAAGATGCCGATAACCGCCGCTTTGTTCCCCATCTTGCGGTATTTCACGATAAATGGGGTAAAAATAAAATCGTTGCACCACGATGAAAGTGAAATATGCCACCGCCGCCAAAACTCCGTAACGCTTTTCGATAAAAACGGCCTGTTGAAGTTGTCAATAATGTCGATGCCAAGCATTTTTGCCGATCCCAAGGCCATGTCGGTATAGCCAGAAAAATCGGCATAAAGGTAAATTGCTTGCAAAAACAGCACGATAATCAGCGGTAGCCCCGAGTATTCGTGAAGGTTGCCGTACACCATCTGGACCGGCCCGGCCAAATTATTCGCAATGACCACCTTTTTGAACAAACCCCACAAAAACAACCTTAAGCCCTTACTGACAGTATCCCCATCAAACGCAATTTTGGAGTGCATTTGCGGAAAAAAATGATTCGACCTTTCAACAGGCCCTGAAAGAAACTTTGGAAAGAACAACAGGTAAGTTGCGAATATCCCGATATGTTTTTCGGCTTTCTCGGCCCCCCGGTTTATCCTTATCAAATACCCCAAAGCCTGAAAAGTGTAATACGATATCCCAACGGGAAGAATAAGGGACAGATATGGGATAGAAGGACTGTCGGGCAACCAGGAAAGAAGGTAATTCAGGTTTTCGAAGATAAAATTTATATACTTGAAAAATGCAAGGATACCAATATCAATAATGATCCCAGTCCAAAAAATCAATTTTTGTTTCGGCTTTTTTAAATGCTTTTGGATACCTATCCCAAAAAAATAATTAACAATAACGAATAAGGAACTGAACAA
>JAADJA010000047.1 GCA_013151015.1 Chlorobiota bacterium | reverse complement strand
CCTTTACCTCAAATATCCACACATCGGGCATATCGGCATAAAGGCCAAAGGGCACGCAGCCCACATCAAAGGAGGGCCCTTTGTTGAACTGTCCGGCTATCACAAAATCCGTATCGCTCTTTTTTATGGCCCCGAACCTTGTCTCCTCATTGCCAAGCCCCCCAATGCATTGCTGCCAAAGCAGATCACCTTCCCCGTTAAGTTTCACTAACCATATATCGTTGCTGTATTCGCTTTGGGAATGGTTGCCTACCACATCGCCATCCTGAGATTCAGTTTGGCCAACAACCATAAAACCATTATCCATTTGAAGAAGTACATCGGCAAATTCGTACAATGTACCTCCAAGGCAATTTTGCCACAATAAGTTCCCATCAAAATCAATGGACACGACCCAGTTATCAGTCGCTTCGTCCGTAGGGCCATGTAAACCTGAAACATCACCATCATCAGAAGTTGTGTAGGCCACAAACAGATATCCATTTTCGTGTTCAAGCAAGCCTGTAATACTCTCATCATAACTCCCACCATAGCACTTTTGCCATTCGATATTCAAATCCATATCCAACTTAAAAAGTACGGCATCGGCTTTATCAGTGCTATATGGTTGGCAAGTTACATTTCCTCCCGATTGCACTTTTGAACTACCCCCCACAAGAAAGCCCCCATCACTGGTTTCAATTAGTGCCTGCCCAAAATCAAAGCCAGAGGTGCCAAGGGACTGATCGGCCACTATTTCTCCTTCGCTGTAGTTTCACCATCCATATGTCGTAAAGGCCGTACCAATTGCTTATGTCCCCATCGTTGGAGCCTGTCCAGCCCAGGGCAACAACGCCCCCGTCGCTTGTGGCCGTGCCGGTCCATACCTAGTCCAGCATATTGCCACCCACGATACGGTCCCAGAGTATGATCCCAGCCCCGTCTATTTTCACTATCCAGAAATCCATTGAACCTGGATAAGGATCGTTTGTAATATCTCCATCTGATGAAATCGAGCCCCCAATTAAATAGTAGCTTCCATCCTGAGAGGAGACTATCCTGCTAAAGCCGTCCCCATTGGATCCGCCAAACGTCTTTTCCCAAATCAAATTCCCCTCAAAATCGGTTTTTATCAGCCATCCATCGTCGGCTCCATGCAAATAGGAAACATCACCGTCATTTGAACGTGCAACGCCTACTGTTAAATAACCCCCGTCAACCTCAATTACATCATTTGCTTTATCGGGTTCGCTTCCCCCAAAGCACCCTTGCCAAACAATGGGCAGGTTTTGGGCATTGCCATATTGGGCAAGCAATAAAAAGGAAAACAAAATTAAATAGCGCATAATTTTCCTATTTTAAAGGGATACGAGAATTGACCGTTGCTGTACTTATTGGAATTGCCATGAGCACTAAACCAAACCCCATATTCCTTATATATGTTTTTTGATCAAAATTTCTTAGTTAATTTTAAATTCTTTTAGTTCCCACACATTCCCATTAAATTGCTCCCATTTTATTAATCCTACATTCTTTGCAAAATAGGAAATTTTAACAGTACCCGGAAATTGTTCAAGATATGCCGTATCTTCAATGGTATTGGAAAAAGCCCTGGCATTTTGGAATTTGTAACCTCCAGCAGTAACTGTATCGATAACCCCTGAATATTTAAACATTGGGTTGAACCAACTTTTGCTTCCTGGTTCACAACAACAGAAAAACTCATTGTCCACATCTAAAAATTCACTGTGTAAAGTATCCGTTGAGTTACGCAAAAGCAATGAATTCAAATATCCACAATTACTATTTGGACTTGTATTGGATATCGATCCAATAATCAGTCCTGATTTACGTGTACGGTAATGAATATATCCCTGTTCATAATACCTATTTGATTCTGCCCTGACCTCATACTCAATCGAGACCTCTTTAACAGTCATGGTATCAACAAACCCACTGTTTATTTCCTCATATACCCAATAGCTGCCCACAGGGAAAACGGCAAATGATTTAAACTCATCCGATAAGGGGAAATATTCCTTTTTCCCACAAGAGGATAAACTTATTATTTGTACTAAAGCGATAAGGGTAAACAATAAATACAAAATCGGTTTTTTCATTGGGATGTGTGTTTAATTATTTTAACAAAACTGCCTTTTTCTATTGCGAAACGCAACATGCAATAAGCATTGGGGTTTTGACTTGCCCCTATTTTTTACCGGCCTTAAGCTTATGTCACAAAGGTATTGAATTAATTTCCATGCCCGCCAAAACAACCGGTATAATTTGGCGGGGTGCATAAATGAATTTATCCTTCCCTATGGAAAATATCGTCTTTCCCACAAGGAAACAATAGCAACCGTTTGTATGTGTTTTTACAAATGATTTTCGGGGGCCGATAAACGCCTGATGTGCAGCCATATAAAGAACCATCAATATACTGCAATCCCTGCCGTAACAGAAAAAAGACATCAAGTTGCATACTTTGGCCTTGTTCAAAATGCTCCTGGTTTTATAATGGTTTGCCAAATCTAATGATAACAATCCGATAATTGCATAGCAAATCAGTTAACGGTAGAGTCTATTATGTTAACGGTAAAAGGTGTTATCCTGTTGTTGAAAACTTTTTTATAAAACTTTCCTTAAAACAGGGATGTTTCATCAAGGGTAGTGGAAGTCCCTCCCCTCCCCAAATGCCCAAAGCTAAACCGGAACAATCCAAAAGCAAGCGAAACGGTTGGCTTTTCCTGCTGGAAAAAGGTGCTTATGTCATTTGTGGCAAATCCTATTTCCCAGGTGAAGCTCCCCCTGTTAAAAGGGAAGAAGGAAATCCCCACAGGAAATGAAGTACCGGTGTTGGCACCGGATACCACACCTGCCGAAAACCGGAACCAGTTTACGGGCATTGCTCGGAAACCACCACCGACTATCATTTTATCATATGCACCGGGTGCATCCGCATTAACAGGGATATACATTTCGGCCCCAAATTCATACTTCTTTTTTAGGATGTAAGCTGCCCCGGTCCTAACGCTCATGGGCAAAGCGGTGGTAATGTTTTCTGCACCTTCCCAACCGCCCCACTTCAGGTTCTCAAAGGCTTCCGTGTTTTGCAGATCAAATATATTGAAGCTGTTCATCCCTTCGTCCTGGATATTTTTCACAAAATCGTTTTTGATGACATACACATTCTTGTCCCATTTTATACTGCCTATGTCCACCACCGAAGCAGCGATCCTGAAATGATCGTATAAAAATGCCGAAAGCCCGATATCTATTCCCCATCCGCGCCCCGTGGCTTGATACCGGTTGTTGTCCACCCGTGAGGGCGATTGTCCGAATGTAAGCCCAATGGCCGGGTTAATGGAAGTATAGGCCACGTAATCGCCACCTTCCTCATAGGCAAAGTTAAAAAGGTTGTAGCCTTCGAGGTATTTTACGCCCACACCTCCATAGATAGAAACGTTTTCGGTGTTAATGATACTGTGACCGTAGGAAAAATTGTATTCCCTGTACCATACCAGCGAAATCTTCGTATTCTCAAGGATATCCGATGCCATTTGGGGCACGGTTGCCCAACCTACAGTGTCGCCTTCGGTATTGACGGTCAGTGAATCAAAATAGGAAGCATTGTAGCCTTTGAACAAAATATCTGCAATGCTTTCACTAAAGGTGGAATTCCACATCACCTTTTCACGGATGGCCATCCCGAACCCGCCTATTTTCTCATCCTGAAAAGAAAATCCCACACCGTTGATATTTCCTTCAAATTGTAATTTGGAGTCGGTGAACATCCGGGCTGCCTGATCTTTTTCTTCCTGATTGAAGTTTTCTTTGCTTTTGTTAAAAAGCTCTTTGACCAATTCCCTTTTTAAGGGTTCCGAATAAACCGCGAAGTTGGTTTGACCTATCCCAAAGTTGACAAGGTGTTCGTTGCGTTTCCATCCCAGGTTGGCCGGATTTAGCCCAACACATTGGTAATCCGTTAATATGGCCGAGCTGAAACCGGTCCCGCTAACCGAGAAACCGTTTGAAATACTTTGTGAATAAAGGGTATTTATCGAAATAAACAGAAACAAAATGGCAACAATGATGGATGTCTTTTTCATATTCGGGAAATTATGAGCCTGGTTTTTACCGATACTGACGAAATCAAACGATATAAATATGCCTGTCTGACGACAAAGGCAGACAAAACGGATTTACGCAGTATAAATGGATAAAATTATCAATTTTTTACGAAAAAAACAAAAATAGGATACTTTTGTATAAACAGATGTAACAATGGATTTTATGTTCCCCGAAATTTATTTGCCAATACAAATCTATGTTGTTTAGATATAAGGGATTTGTTTTTTTTATACCTTGCACTATATTGCCGATTGACAAAATTGCTTTTATGGCTAAGCCTTCTCTTCATAACATACTGATTCTTTTTCTGTTTACCCTTTTTTTGATTTCATGTCAGGATCATAAAAAGGCAGAAACAGAAACCGTAATTGTTGAGAAAAAGTCCCATGATCTTATATTGAACCGGATTTTGAGGAAGAAAAAAATTGTGGCCACTACCGATTATAATTCCACCAATTATTTTGTTTACCGTGGCGAACCCATGGGCTATCAATTTGAATTATTGAAATCCTTTGCCGATTACCTCGGCGTAAAAGCGGAAATAAAGATCATCAACGATTTGGACGAGAGCTTTAAATGCGTGAACACGGGAAAATGCGATTTAATTGCTTTGGGCCTAACGGTGACAAAAGAGCGGGCCGAAATCATTGACCTATCGGAGCCGCTAATGCAAACCCGGCAGGTATTGATACAACGTAAGCCGGAGAATTGGAGGAAAATGAGGACCTGGGACGAGATAGAATCCCATCTGATACGGAACCCGTTGAATCTTGCCGGAAAAACAATTTACATCCAGAAAGGGGCGATTTATTCGCAACGCCTTAAAAACCTGTCGGATGAAATAGGTGCCAACATAAATGTAATCGAACATCCCGATGCCACAGTTGAAGAACTGATAACCATGGTTGCCAAAGGGGAAATCGACTATACCGTTTGCGATGAGCATATTGCATTGGTCAATTCAAAATACCATCCGGGGGTTGATGTGAAGACCGCCATCAGTTTCCCCCAGAATATCGCCTGGGGAATCAAGAAGGGCGAAACCGGATTGCTGGATACACTGAATGCCTGGATTGATTCGTATAAACACACAAGCAGCTATGCGTACTTGTACAATAAATATTTTAAGCATACGCGCAGCGTCAACTTTGCAAATACCGAATATGGCACGGTCGTTAACAATAAGATTTCGCCCTATGACAAATATATAAAGAAATACAGCCAGACCATCAATTGGGACTGGCGCTTGCTCGCTTCCCTCATTTACCAGGAATCCAGGTTTTATCCAAAGGCCAAATCATGGGTGGGCGCATTTGGGCTGATGCAACTCATGCCCCACACGGCAGAGAAGTATGGCGTTGACAGCACCTCTTCACCACAGGAACAAATCAAGGCCGGAGTGAAGTTTATTAAATTGCTGGATAAACAGTTTAAAGAAAAAATCCCTGACAAAGAGGAGAGGACAAAGTTTGTCCTTGCTTCGTACAATGCAGGGATTGCCCATGTTTATGACGCACGCAGACTGGCCAAAAAATACAATAAAGACCCTGATGTGTGGACTGACAACGTGGACTATTACCTCCTGAACAAATCAAAACCTGAATTCTATACCGATTCTGTTGTAAAATATGGGTATTGCCGTGGAAAAGAACCCTATAATTTTGTGAACGATATCCTTGAAAGGTATAATCATTACAAAAATGTAGTGCATCAATAATAATCCTTTCCCGCACGGTTTTTTTCAAAACAAAAAGTCTTTTTTTTCGTAGGATACAGGATGTTACCGCCGATATTATCGGTTTTTATAAATTATTGCATAAATATTCTATTCACATGAAGCAGATATTTTTTCTTTTGATACTGTTTTTTACAGTGCAAAAACCTTCTGTCTCCCAGGAGGCCGATACGAGCGGGGCAAAATCCAATGTGGGGCTTGAAGCCAATAAGCTGTACAATGAAAGCATTGTTTTTTTCGCTGACCGTAATTATGCACAGGCCATTTCAAAAATAAATAAGGCGGTTGAACTGAACCCTGAATTTTACAAAGCTTATTATAACCGGGGTTGCTATAACATCCGCCTGGGGAACCTGGACGAAGCTCTGTTCGATTTCAACAAAATCATCCAAAAACAACCCAATGCGAAAGCTTATGTTGCACGGGGATATTGCATGTTAAAACAAAACCAGGCGAAAAAGGCCATCAATGATTTTACCCTTGCCATCGAAAAATCCCCCACGAATGCACAGGCCTATTATTATCGTGCAAGTGCTTATTATGCGCAAGGGAATTTCATGAAAGCAATCGAGGAATACAACAAGGCGATCGATGCCGATTCATACTATGCACTTGCTTTTAGCGACAGGGGAAATGCAAAGATGAAAACAAAAGATTATGAAGGGGCGCTTACTGATTTCAACAAAGCCATTGCCCTTGACCCGGCATTGGCACCCACTTTCAACAGCAGGGGGAAATTGAACGAAATGCAGGGGAAATTGCAGGCCGCACTCGAAGATTATACGGCTGCCCTTAAAACAGACCCTGGTTTTTACAGTGCATTCAACAATCGGGGAATGGTTAAATACCAGATGGAAAACTATGAAAGTGCACTTGGGGATTTCAACACGGCCCTTGGGTTAAAGCCGGATTATGACCTGGCACTGAACAACAGGGGCCTTACCAAATACATGATGGGAAACCTGGATGGTGCCATTGATGATTTTTCCGAGGCTGTTGCAATCAATCCGGATTATGGCGAAGCTTTCGAAAACAGGGGAACGACCAAGGAGATGAAAAGGGATGAAAAGGGGGCTTGTTCCGATTGGGGAAAAGCAGCGGAGCTTGGCGTTTTAAGCGCAAAAAAATATGTGGCAAAACAATGTGGAAACTAAGACCATTTGGCTAACTATAAATAAACATGATACATGCACCTCAAAATAAGGATAACATGAACAAGCAAAGTTTTGCCTTCGTTTTGTTCGTCCTGTCGATATTTTCGATAGCACAGCTCTCTGGCCAGAGCGTGGCATTCAATAAATACAGTTTCCCCGATCACAGGGCACAGTTGAGCCAGGCCCTCGATGATATTAAACAAGGTGATAAATATTATGAGAGTGGCCCGGGCAGTTACCACCTGGCGATTATCCAATACTCAAAGGCAAATGAATTCAACCCTAAGAATGCGTTGCTGAACTATAAAATCGGTAGGTGTTACTTATATGACAATGATAAGGCAGAAGCGATCAAATATCTTGAAAAAGCTTATGAAATCGACCCCAGGATAAGCCTTGACATGACCTATAACGATGTGAATTACTTAATGGCCACTGCTTATCACCTCGATTACCAGTTCGACAAGGCCATTGGAAAATACAAAGAACATAAAAACAACCTTACGCCCGAACAGTTGGCCAAAGAAGATAAGCTATTGGACAAGAGAATTGAGGAATGCAATACGGCCAAAGAAATGGTGGCAAGCCCGTCAAGGGTGTTCGTGGATAACTTGGGCGATGTGGTAAATTCGGCTTATCCTGATTATAAACCCTTGGTAACACCTGAAGAAAACATGATTATGTTTACCTCTTCACGCGAAAATTCCACTGGTGGCAAAAAGGACAAGGACTCCTTCTATTTTGAGGATATCTACGTTACCTATTATGAAGATGGGAAGTGGACAACGCCCTCAAACTCCTATGACCTGAACACCCCGAACCATGATGCAACTGCGGGGATTTCAACGGATGGTTCTATTTTGTTCCTGTACAAGTCTTCCGGGGGGAACAAACTGTACGCAAGCAAACTGGAGGGCGAAACCTATACCATGCCCATACGTCTCCCCAACAATATCAACGATGGCCTGAAGCAATCCTCTGCTTCCCTCTCTTTTGATAAACGCACATTGTATTTTACGAGCATCAGGGATGATGGCTATGGCAAACAGGATATTTACTACAGCGTAAAAAATGCAAAGGACAAATGGGGCGACCCCATAAACATTGGTGCAGTCATAAACACGCCCTACGACGAGGAAGGGGTTTATGTAACACCAGATGGAAAATCCTTGTATTTCAGCTCCAATGGCCACAATACGATGGGCGGGTTCGACATTTTCAAATCAACTTATAAGGATGGGAAATGGACCAATCCGGTCAACCTTGGTTACCCTATCAACACACCGGACAACGATGTGTTTTTCACCATGGCGGGAAGTGGCCAAAGGGGCTATTATTCCTCAAAAAAGAAGAATGGCTATGGGGATCAGGATTTATATATCATTACGTTCCTTGGTGCTGCCAAACCTATGAAATTGGGCAAAGATGAAATTCTCTTGGCATGGGAAACCAATGTAGATTACGCACCGGAACCCGAACCGGAAATCGAACAAAACACAATCCTGAAAGGGGTTATCCTCGATGCCGTTACACTTGAACCTTTGCAGGCAACCATCGAAATCATTGATAACACAAAGAACGAACTGATGGCCGAATTTGAATCGAACAGTACGACCGGGGCTTATCTCCTTTCGATGAAACCGGGAATGAACTATGGGATCTCGGTGAGTAAAAAGGGCTATTTGTTCCATTCCGAAAATTTTGAAATACCCAAGGATGCCATTGCCAAGAAAATCAATAAAGACATTTTGTTGAAGAAAGTGGAAGTGGGCACCAAGATTGTCCTGAACAATATTTTCTTCGATTTCAATAAGGCATCGCTGCGTGACGAATCAATAGCAGAACTGGAACGGCTTTATAAACTTTTACAGGATATGCCCACTTTAAAGATCGAGATTTCGGGGCATACCGATAATGTGGGCACTGCCACCTATAACCAGCAATTGTCGGAAAACCGGGCAAAAGCAGTGGTCAATTATTTAAAGAAAAAAGGAATAGCTGCTGACCGTTTGAAATTTAAGGGATATGGCTTTACCCAACCCATTGCCACCAACGACACAACCGAAGGAAGGCAAATGAACCGGAGAACGGAATTTAAGGTTCTTGGGAAATAAAAAAATCCCATTCCATAATCGGGAACAGGGTTTTGTTTTGCGAAAAAGCAGATATTGCTTACAGTCCAAATTCCTTTTTTACCCCTTCGAGCCATTTATTGATACGGCCTTCGGTCAGTTCGTCCTGATTGTCTTCGTCAAGGGCCAATCCATAAAACATATCGTTTTCAATACCTTCTGAATCGATGTAATCATAACCCTCAACAGGCCATTTGCCTATGATATTGGCATTGCGATTGGCGAATTCTTCTTGAAAAGTACCCAGGCCATCAACAAAGTGATGTGGATAAAGGATCTGATCGCCAAGTCCGAAAAAAGCAACGGTTTTCGATTTCATGTCGATGCCGCTCAGCATATCAAAAAAGGCATGCCACATATTATCGTCTTCTGCATCTTCCCAAACATGGGAACCCACCGTGGAACCACCAACGATCCAATAATCCGAATCGATAAGGCTTTGTTTGTCAACTTGCGAGGCGGCCATACGGACAATTTGACCGGGGTTGAATTTCCCGGCAATTACTTCACTTACTTTATCAACGTTTCCACCCTTTGGGGAATAAACCAATGCTACTTTTTTCATAATTATCCTTTTTTTAAAACAAGGACAAAGATAGAATGAATTTCGGAATATTTGGTTTATTGTGAGGGAAGAAAAAAAGAACTAACCCTTGAACCCATCGAAAAACCTGCACGAATCTTTCACCGATTGCTCCACAGGTAAAAATTGAAAACCAAGTAAGTCGGTTATTTTTTTATTGGAGTATAAATATTTGTTATTGGCAGTCCGGGCTGTTTCTTTTGTGATAAGCGGTTTTTTGTTCGTTACTGTTTTTTGAATATGGAAAAGCCTCCAGGCAATTTCGCTCATCCATTTCCCAGCCGGGTATTTTGGTTTTTGTTTATCGTAAGACTCGGCTATCCAGTTAAAAATTTGCCGGTACATCAGGTTTTCGGCAGAGATTATGAACCGTTGGCCCGATATGTCCTTTTCCGTTAAGGCGATCATGGCTTTCGCCACGTCCCTCACATCCACAAAACCATTCACGCCATGTGTGTAAAAACTGAAGCCTTTTCTCACCATTCGGATCATACTTGCAATCCCGCTTTTCAATTCCCCGGGGCCCAGGATAACCGATGGGTTAACGATTACTGCATCGAGCCCTTCTTCTATCCCTCGCCAGACCTCCCTCTCGGCACCGTATTTACTCACTGCATAACTGGAGTTTACCCTGGAACTTTTCCAGGCCATGTCTTCATCAATCACATGATCGTTATCGGCCCTTCCAATCGCAGCAATGGAACTCACATGACAAAGCTTTTTGATTTTTTTGATCAGGGCGGCATTTACCAAATTGGCGGTCCCTTCGATGTTCACTTTTTGCATCCTCGTTTTATCATCCTGCTGAAAAGAAACCAGGGCACCACAATGATAGATAACATCAATCCCTTCAAGAAAATCTTCCAGCGAATAAACGTCCAGCAAATCACCTTCAACCCAATCGATCTGTTTAAAAAGCTCTCCCCCATTTTCATCAAAAAGGGAAAACACACGATGGGCCATGTCAAAGTTGCTCCCATCTCTTTTGAGCGCCCTTACATTTTCGCCTTTTTTAACCAATTGATAGATAAGGTGCGAACCCAGAAATCCCGTACCGCCTGTAACAAAAACCATAGGGTCGATTTATTTTGCACAAAAGTGGCAAAAATATTTGTAATTTATGAAGTAAAATATTCACCGATAGAATAATTTATTGTCCAAAAGTTATATCTTTGCCCATCCAACCACTAAACAAACCAGGTTTGCCATTGGTGATTCTGGGAATAAAATTTCAGGTAATTATTAGTAAAAATTAAATCTTAATGTTATGAAAAAAATTGTCGTACTAAGTAGTTTTCTTTTTTTGATCGGGATACAGCTTACCATTGCCCAAAAAGGGAAGGAAGTGATTTTTGGCCTTGGGGGGGCTTTTACAAACACCTGGATTATTTATCAGAATTTTTATGGTGAGCCCGAAGTGGATTATTCCCCAAAAATGGGTTATGCTTTCAGCCTTAACCTGGGTTATGAGTTTACCGAAAAAGTGGGGATAATGACCGAGCTCCAATACTCGGCACAAGGGCAAAAATATTCAGGTTCGCAATCGTGGGCCGGGTATAATTTCAAACAGGTTGACCGGGATATCAAGTTGACCTATTTCAACCTCCCAATCTTTTTTAAATACAGGTTTGGTACAGGGGACACCCGTTTCCGTTTTATGGCCGGCCCCCAGTTTTCATTTTTGCAGGATGCCACACAGGATTACATCAGGGATGGAAAGAGAGTTCCCACTTTTGTGGAGGATAAAGACGGGAATACCTTTGATGTTACCAATCCCCAGATAAAAGACCGTATCGAAAATATGGATATTAGCGTTGCCATTGATATTGGTGCCGATATTGCCCTTTCTGACCAGTTTTTTATCAATGCCGGTTTAAGGTTGAATTATGGGTTTAAAGATGTAAATACAGAACTATACCGCTTAATGAACAACAAAGGAAACCCCTACGAACCTTCAAATAATATGTGGGGCGGTCTTTATGTGGGGATCAATTATCGTTTGGATGTGCAAGGCTATAGCCAACGAAGTTTTTAGGTAGTGGGTCATGTTGAGCCTTTCGAAACAGGTCATGTTGAGCCCTGTCAAAACAGGTCATGTTGAGCCTGTCGAAACATATTTGGATAAGCACGAGCACATTTCGACAGGGCTCAATGTGACCGTAAAACAAGCTCAATGTGAAAGCAAAAAACAGGTTTGGTAAATTGAAAGTCAGGTAAAGCTATGCCTGACTTTTTTTATTGAGCAGGAATCAAAAATGCTATTTTTGCAAAAAAAACAAAACATCTATAATCGGTTTTAAAATACTTAAGGAAATAGTTAAATGATACATTCTTTTTCCTTCTTTTTTCTTTTATGCCTTTTATGTTTCAATGTTTCAATTTTTAAATACATGAAGAATTTTATCGAGGAATTAAAATGGCGGGGGATGATCCACGATGTGATGCCCGGTACCGAAGAGCAACTGCAAAAGGAAATGACAAACGGATACATCGGCTTCGACCCTACGGCCGATTCCTTGCATATCGGAAACCTGGTTCCGGTGATGTTGTTGATGCACTTTCAGCGTTGCGGGCATAAACCTTTTGTGTTGGTCGGCGGTGCCACGGGAATGGTTGGCGACCCGTCCGGGAAATCGGAAGAAAGAAAATTGCTGTCCGTAGAAGATCTGAACCATAACCTCGAAGGACAGAAAAAACAGTTGATGAAATTCCTGGATTTTAAAACCGGGGACAATAAAGCCGAATTGGTGAACAATTATGATTGGTTCAGGGATTTTACCTTCCTCGATTTTATCCGTGACGTGGGAAAACATATCACGGTGAACTATATGCTGGCCAAGGATTCGGTGAAAAAGCGGCTGGAAACGGGCATGTCCTTTACCGAGTTTACCTACCAGCTCGTCCAGGGATACGATTTTTACTGGCTCTACAAAAACAAAAAGTGCAAGCTGCAGTTGGGCGGTTCCGACCAATGGGGAAATATCGTTACCGGCACCGAGCTGATCCGCCGAAAGGCACAGGGCGAAGCTTTTGCCCTTACCTGTCCGTTGATTACAAAAGCCGATGGCAGTAAATTTGGGAAAAGCGAGGGGGGAAATGTGTGGCTGGACCCCAAACGGACATCGCCCTATAAATTCTATCAGTATTGGTTGAACGTGTCGGATGAGGATGCCGTGAACTTTATTAAATTTTTCACCTTGCTTTCCAGGGGGGAAATAGATTCCCTGATAAAAGAACATTCCGAAGCACCCCATTTGCGCATATTGCAAAAAGCCCTGGCAAAGGATGTGACAATCCGTGTCCATTCCGAAGAAGATTACACTGCGGCCATAGAGGCTTCCCAAATCCTGTTTGGAAAAGGGACCACGGAAACCCTGAAGAAGCTTTCGGAAGAAGTATTGCTTTCTGTTTTTGAAGGTGTCCCCCAATCGGATATATCCAAATCGGATATTGATAATGGAATCGGGGTTATTGAATTTCTGGTCGAAAAAACCGCCATCTTCAAATCCAATGGCGAAGCCCGCCGTATGTTAAAGGACAATGGCGTTTCCATTAATAAAGCCAAGGTGAAAGACAATTACATACTTGAAAACAAAGACCTGCTCAACAACAAATACATCCTTGCGCAGAAAGGGAAGAAAAATTATTATTTGGTGAGGGTTGGGTAATTATGGTCAGGGCTTGACTAAAAAGTCAAACCTTAACTCAAAATCAATCATTTCCCACAAAAATAAACCATTTCCTCCTTATAAAGAATATCTTTGTTTTCTTCTTCCCCGCCAAAACCCGGGTCGCTTTCCCAATGGAATTCGGTAACGTTGAATCCTGCTGATGTGAGCCGTTCGGAATAATCCTTTCCGTAAATACGCACATGGTCTTTTTGGCCAAATACCTTTTCACGTTCTTCGTGAGAGGTGACGGAGAAGTCTTCGAATGTTTCTTTCAGTACACCAGAAATTGGAACCTGTAAAATGGCCCAGCCGCCCGGTTTAAGCACCCTGAAGAGTTCCTTCATTGCCTTTTGGTCATCAGGGATATGTTCCAGGACATGATTACATAGGATGGCATCAAATGTATTGTCGGGATAGTTGATTTGGGTAATGTCCATGGGTTCCATCACGTTTACGGGGTTTAAGTCAGCGGTGAGATAGTCGATGTTTTTCTTTTTGGAAATGATCCTTTTCAGGTTGCGCTCAGGTGCAAGATGGAGGAGTTTGGTTTTTTGGTAAAACAGATTGGTTTTTTGTTCCAAAAACAAATAGAGCAACCTTTCCCTGTCGGAGGAGCCACAGACCGGGCACATGGCCTTGCGCGGCCCGCCACCGATAATTTGTTTTTCACGGTTCACCGGAAAATCATAGCCCAATTCCTGCAAATGGCTTACATTGGATTTGCAGACCGGACAATAAAAAACCGAACCAAAATGCTGGAAGCGTTTGAAGAAGATTTTGATATCCGCCCTGTATGGTTCGGGGACAAAGGGCTTGAAAATATTTTTAACGGATTGAAGCATTATGTGTGTTCCTGTTTAGTCCCCAAAAATACAAAAGGGCAGGAATTATCCCACCCTTTCTTTTTTATTCAGGGCTTGAACTGGAGCCAAACCCTAAGTATAATCTATTTCACAAAAAACTTTCCTGTAAACTCTTCTATTCCCGAAGTGTTCAGTCGATAGAAATAAATCCCACTATCAAACCAGCTCACATCAAAATGAAAGGATTGTGATTGGGAAGCGTTTATTGTCTTTCGCAATACGGTTTTCCCCAGGATATTCAAGATAGTTACATTCACATCATTTTGAAAAGCTTCTGTAAATTCAAAATTCAGGTTTTCGGTGGCTGGGTTTGGATAAACCTTGAACTCATCTTTTGTTAGTTTGTCAGCTATTCCTGTTGGAAGTGGTTTATAGCTTATCTCCAAAGCATCAATGAAAAGTATGCTTCCAAGCCCTGTATTTGTGGAATTTTCATCCATATTCCCGGCAGAGAAAACAATGTTCACCGTATCGGCAATGGGGTATTGGTCATAGAAGACCGGAATCTCAAAGGGTGTATATTCACTCGCTGGAGGAAGTTGAATAAATGTTTCTTCCAAAACGCTCGTGATACCTGTGTTGTCGTTGTACCGGTACAAGGTCATGCCCAAAAAAGCCGTATCCAGTCCATCGGGGATATATTTGTAATATCCTGTCAGTTTATCCGGGTTATTTGAAACGGGCAATCCACCAAACGAGCCATCGTCCCCAAACCGTCCATTTGTCAAAACGGCCAGGGTATCGTTGAACATGGTGAGTTTGGTTTCAAGTTTGGCCGCAAAAGCACCATCGAAGCTATCTTCTGTTTTGGTAAAACTGACACCGGAAGTGCTAAGGGTAAAAACATTGGATGAAGTCCAATCATCGGCCTCTTCACCGGAAAATTCGTTCCAGTTTTCAAATCCCCCATTGGGGAAAGGAGCATTGGCCCCGATAAAATGAATATCATCAACGGTAATCGTACTGCTGGAAATTGGATCGGCAAAAATAGTGGAACTTACGATCACAGTTGCAAGTGTGTCGGGTGAAATTACCGGGATCAACCAGGTAACGGGTGCCGAAAACTCCTCCCAATTGTTTTGCGTTCCAGTGAATTGTATAAAACAAAGCCCGATAGGAGCTCCAAATTTTTTGAACAAAACGGCAACATTGGCTGTGTCCAAATCAGCTACATTGTATTTTGCGAATCCTTTCACCGAATCGGGGCGTTCTGCAAAAGGGATTCCCCCACTGATTGTTTCTTCCCCCAATTGGCCTATGAACACAGCGCCCGGAAGAATACCATTGCCGGTGGAAATGGTTTCTAACCTCGCCGCAAAACTACCGGAATGGGCATCCGTTGTTTTTGTTACATTGGCAGAATTTGTTGTTGAATAAGACAAGGGATTGGAAGTGTTAAACTGATCCGGCTCTTCAAAATAGGTCAGTTGTGCCCAGTTTTCAAAACTGCTGTTGGGGATACTTTGGGCAAATAGCCCGAAAGAGATAGTTGAAAACAATACGATGCTTATAAATGCTTTTAAATTCATGGGAGTAATTATTAATTATGTATGAGTATAACAGGGAATTGTACGTAATTGTTTAAATTACGTTTCGCTAATTCTTCTGACCACTACATTATTACTGGGTAGGAGTGAGGAATGTACATAGTGTCCCTAAGAAAACTAAGACCGTTGCAAAACTCATTTTACAAAAATATTCGAGGCCAGAGAAATTTTTTAACCGCAGTCATCTTTCTGATAATGAGGATTAAAAAAATTTGATAACCTGCCTGTCCGGTCAGGCGGGCGAAGAAGATTGAAGTAAAATGAGTTTAATTTTCAATTATTCCTTGATATTGCAACGGTCT
>JAADJA010000205.1 GCA_013151015.1 Chlorobiota bacterium | reverse complement strand
TGCTTTTTCGTTTAGCTTTTTTATATAGCTTTTTTGGATTTTAGCTTTGCCTTGTGCAAGATAGCTATTGCGGATTTTAGCATTAGCCAGTGTGCAAGCTAATCCGAAAAAATAATCCTGTTGGCTTTTCGGATTTTAGCGATGGCATTGAGTGGTTGCTAATCCGAAAAAATTAATTAAAACAAATTTCCTTTCAGTCAAAGAATAAGTCCGGGATTACCCATCGCCATTATCCCGCCCCAAAATCCCGGACAGCCTTATTAAAAGTTCTTCCTAACAAAGCTTTTTCGGATTTTAGCGATGGCCTGTGCACCGGCTAATCCGAAAATATTATTCAAAACAAATTTCCTTTCAGTCAAAGAACAAGTCCGGGATTACCCATCGCCATTGTCCCGCCCTAAAATAGCGGACAGCTTTATTTTAGAAATAGCAGCCCTTCACCAAAATCCAGGACAGCTTCATTTCAAATGTTCAATTTCACCCAGATCAAATCTTTCAATTCCATTAATCCCATGTGGGCAATGGAAGAAATAAACAAATAAGGGATATCCGGTAAATCCTGTTTTATTTCTGTTTTTAACTCTTCATCCAGCAAATCGGACTTGGAAATGGCCAGGATTTTAGACTTGTCAAGAAGCTCACGATTATACTGTCCAAGTTCATTTAATAGGATATTGTACTCCTTTTTGATATCATCGCTGTCTGCAGGGACAAGGAAAAGCAGGATGGAATTCCTTTCAATGTGCCGAAGAAACCTTAATCCAAGGCCTTTTCCTTCGTGTGCACCTTCAATAATCCCTGGTATATCGGCCACAACAAAAGACTTATTGTCCCTATAGCTGACCATTCCCAGATTTGGGGTCAAGGTAGTGAATGGATAATCAGCTATTTCAGGTTTGGCCGCAGAAATTACAGAAAGCAAAGTAGATTTACCAGCATTGGGAAACCCAACAAGCCCAACATCAGCAAGGATTTTTAATTCAAGGATAAACCATTCCTCAATTCCTTCCTCCCCGGGTTGGGCATACTTTGGGGCCTGACGGGTTGCCGATTTAAAATGATCGTTTCCACGACCTCCCATACCTCCTTTAGCAATAATATACTCCTGACCATCTTCAGTAACTTCACAAATCAATTCACCCGTTTCCGCATTTTTTACAATTGTTCCCAGTGGCATTTCCAAAACCTTATCCTTGCCATTGGCACCCGTTCTCAGGCTACCTCCACCACCTTCACCATGCCCTGCTTTTACATGCTTGGTGTATTTCAGGTGCAACAGGGTCCACAACTGTTTGTTTGCCCTTGCAATAACATGGCCTCCCCTACCGCCATCACCGCCATCAGGGCCTCCTTTTGCTTCGCTGCGCGATCGTAAAAAATGTGCCGAACCCGGCCCCCCGTTTCCTGAACGGCAATTTATCTTAACATAATCAACAAAATTTGGATTTGCCATAGCTATTCAATGATCTTATAAATATCAGAAAGGTTTCGCCCATGACCGTTATAGTCCAAGCCATAACCCACTATAAAGTCATTTGGGATTTCGAGACCCACATAATCAATTGGATAGCTCATCCTGAAAGCATCCGGTTTAAAAAGCAAAGTTGCAATTTTCACCTCCCGGGCCTCCAGCTTTTTTAATTTCTCCATTGTAACACCCATCGTAATCCCCGTATCAATAATATCCTCAACTATAACCACCGTGCGATCGTGTAAAACTTCATCCAGGCCTATTAGTTCGCGAACCGTATTTGTTGTCCTCGTTCCCACATAAGAAGATAGTTTCACAAAAGAAATATCACAAGGTATCGTAATCTTTTTCACCAAATCGCTGGCAAACATAAAAGCCCCGTTCAAGACCACGAGAAAAAGCGGGGTTTTCCCTGCCAGGTCCCGATTAATCCGATCTGCAACTTCAGCAACGGCCTTATCAATTTTTTCGGCATCTATAAAAATAGAAAATTCTTTTTCGTGGACTTTAACTGTTTTCATATTTATTTGTATTTAGTTTTGCGCTTTTACAAAAAGCGGGAAAAAACAAAAGTAGTACTTTGAATCCTTTTTGAGAAGAATAATATTTAATTTTGCAAATTCACTGTTAAAACGATCTTTTGATGAAACCACTTGTTAGTATTATCATGGGCAGTACATCCGACCTTCCGGTGATGGAAGCTGCCGCCAGGTTTTTTGATGAAATGGAAATCCCTTTTGAGATGAATGCTTTATCAGCCCACCGGACCCCTGAAAAGGTAGAGGAATTTGCAAAAAACGCCCATAATCGCGGGATAAAAGTGATTATTGCCGGTGCAGGTATGGCCGCACATTTGCCCGGGGTAATTGCTTCCATGACATCCCTTCCCATAATCGGCGTGCCCATAAAAGCCACGATGGAAGGTATTGATGCCTTGTTGTCAATCGTACAAATGCCCCCGGGAATCCCCGTGGCAACTGTGGGATTGAACGCAGCTAAAAACGCAGCCATCCTTTCAGCACAAATGCTTGCCCTGTCAGATGAAAACCTGGCCGTGAAAGTCCATCAGTTCAAAGAAGAGCTAAAAGGAAAAATCGTGAAGGCAAACGAAGACCTCGATAAGGTTAAATTCAAGTTTAAAGTTGGATAAAGAATAGATTGGCAAATAACAGGAAAAGGACAAATTTCATTCAAATTGAGTGAAATTTGTCCTTTTTCCCAAACGAACTGTATATCGTTCTATTCGACAATCATTTTCTTTGTAACCGAACTATCACCAGCTTTTACCGTGTAAAAGTAAATGCCCGGCGAAAGTTTCGACCCGTCAATTATCATTCTGTTCGTACCGGCATTCGCATTTCCTGTTCTTACCTCATAAACCTTTTGACCTGTGACATTAACAACCTCAAGGCTAAGGTTTGCTTTTTCTTTCAGGTTAACAACAACCGTTGAGTTTTCGCTAAAAGGGTTCGGGAAATTCTGGGAAACATCATTTTGGGAAAGCAACATCTTGTTTTCGTCAATATCAAGTGGGATATCTGCTTTATCTATTTTCATAAACCGGATATAATTATCCGTTAATTCCGTATTTCCAATAGCACCGCTGCCAGGAACAGCATCTGTTTGATAAATCAGGTAAAGGTTGTCATCCGAATTTGTTGCCATTGAGGGGTAAACACATTCGTCAAAAATATGGGCCAGGTCCTCGGTTAGGTTCCTAAAACCTCCCCAGGAATCTCCACCAAACCCTGATGCACGAATCCATAAGCGTCGATAAGATTGGTTTTCAGGTGGATTTGGGCCATTTGGCTCTTCGGTGACCGAAGAAAAGACAATATAGATATTATCATTATCATCGACCTCAATTTGTGGTTGACTTGAAATACCACAGTTGTACCCCGCAAGGTTATCCCAGGTAATATTAATTACCCCATCGTTGTCCACATCCTGGGCCCATGCAATAAGGCTGTAATCATCTTCCAGCTCCGAATCAGGATGCCCATAAGGGTTCAGTGCGTTGATATCATCCGAGAAAGTAGGCCTGCTTTCGTTCCAATATCCGATTCCATCAACTCCGGGGAAATAAGACTGTGCAGAACCATCGACAGAAAGTGCCCTGTTGATGCCAAAAGCAACATGGACCATCCCATTGTTATCCACATCAAAACAATGCAGGCCCTGGGCAGTATAGAATGTATCTGTTGGCTCCCCACTCCAATCGGAATACGGACCATCCCAGATAATCGTTTTCTCCCATGATTCGCCGGCATCTGCAGATTTCATTAAAATGAGATCGCTCCATGAATCCCCAACAACGATTACGACATTATCACCATCTGCTTGAATTTCATAGCTGTCTTGGTTAAATGCCGTATATCCATCACTTTCTGAAAGCCCGTCAAGGATTTGATTTTCTATTTCCCAACTTTCACCTCCATCAAGTGACTTGGAAAACAAGAAAGCCCCATCAAGGCCTTCATAAGCTGTTCCCCCAAATGCGGAAGATGCAGTAACAGAAATAACATAAAGGACAGAGTTGTTTACCCCGCCCGTGGCCAAACGGGGGAAGAGCAGGTCTTCGTGACCGGATGGGCCCACAAGGAACGTGGTTGTCCAATCGCCTTCACCTTTTGTGTCCCTTTTACTGATTATCAACCCATCGTTACCACCCGTATGGGCAACATTGATTTCGCCATTTTCGCCATAAGGTGCGTAAGATGGCCATCCACAACGTTGATCTTCGATACGATCGAGAACAGGGTTGGGCGGTGAACCATTAACTTCATTGATCCAATCATTGCCATCAAAATAATTATAACCTGTCCCCCTATCGGCATAACTTGGGCTATTCAAACCATAGGTATATACAGCCCCTATGGTTCCATCCTCGTACAGGTGAATCCTGCCTTCAAGACCACCCGCATTGGTTTGCCAATCATAAATCGTATAACCGACAAAATCTTCTTCTGGGGGCCAGTCGGTCACGTTTGCCGGCAACACTTCATTATTGCCCATGTCAAGGGCGTTATCGATCCTGACCATTTCCACCGCATGGTTCCTGGCCTCCTTGGGACCGTAAACATGCGTTTGAGAAAACCCGATCATGCTCAGTGAAAGGATTAAACTAATAAGTACAACTTTTTTCATGATAAATGTTTTTAATGAATAAAATAAGTTTTAATGGATTTATACTAACCCCCCAAAGGTAAAGAGAAATCAAACAAAATGAAACAAAAAAAAGTTATCGGTGGGAATAATAAGTTAACGGTAAAATGGTTTTGATTTTATACGGTGCAAAACACTAATAATTAGATTTTCCTGTTAATACTTATGGCATTGGGAACACGCATAAATATATTTTACGGAAACTTCTGAATTCAGTATATCTTTGTGCTTTCAAATTATAATTGCGTTGCGAAAAATATATCAACTTGTACTTAAATCCTATCTGGGCCCTTTGGTGATGACATTTTTCATTTCCCTCTTTATCCTATTGATGCAATTCCTGTGGAAATATATTGACGATTTGGTGGGAAAAGGGCTGGAATGGTATATTATAGTCGAACTGCTTTTTTATGCTTCGTCCACCTTTGTGCCCATGGCCCTTCCATTGGCAATCCTTCTTTCTTCCTTGATGACGTTTGGGAACCTGGGCGAAAACTATGAGTTGGTCGCCATGAAAGCGGCCGGGATTTCTTTAAGGAAGATTATGGGCCCGCTGGTTATCGTTTCCATCGTTATCAGCATCATAGCTTTTTACTTTTCAAACAACGTTTATCCCATTGCCAATCTCAAATTCAAGGCTTTACTGTACGATGTAAGGGAACAAAAACTGGCCCTTGATATTAAGGATGGTGTTTTTTATAAAGACCTCGATGGGTTTGTGATCCGTGTAGGGAAAAAAGAAAAAGACGGAAAGCGAATAAAGGAAGTGATTATTTACGATCATCGTGACAGAAAGGGAAACACAAATGTGACAACTGCCGATTCGGGGATAATGGAAATGACCCCTGATGGGAGGTATCTGATCTTTACATTGTTCAATGGGGTCAACTACCTCGACAAAACCGACCAACGCAATTACCGGAAAACACGTCCCTTTCAACGGACAAAGTTCAAAAAGGAAATCCGGAAATTCGATATGATGGACTTTGAGATGACCCGGACCAACGAAGACCTGTTCAAGGACAATTATTCCATGCTGAATATTACGCAACTGAAAAAAGCTGAGGATTCCCTCATAAAAATACGGAGGAAACGGAGCAAGGAAATCCCTGTAAACCTGATGAAGAACTTTCATTTCTACCAACAGCTCGATTCGACAAAACTGGCAGAAGCGACTTACGAAATACCCTTTAAGACCAACCTTTTGGAGGGGTTCAACAAATATGAAAAAACAGAATTGATCGATGGCGCCCTGAACCGGACACGCCGGATACGCAGTAATATAAGCGGATATAAAACCGAAATGGAAATAAAAGACAAACTTATTTTTAAACACCAGGCCGAATGGCACAGGAAATTTACTTTATCCGTGGCCTGCTTTGTCCTTTTCTTTATCGGGGCACCGCTCGGGGCCATCATTCGCAAGGGGGGACTTGGGCTTCCGGTAGTGGTAAGCGTGTTGTTTTTTGTGCTTTTCCATATCATATCCATCACAGGCGAAAAATCCGTCCGCTCGGGGATTGTTGATGCCAACATCGGGATGTGGATAGCACCTGTGGTTTTATTGCCACTCGGGATTTTCCTTACCTACAAAGCCACGACCGACTCGCCCTTACTGGATTCAGAATCATGGATAAAGTTTTTTGGGAAATTGTTAAAAAGAAAGCCGGAAACGACATGAAAATACTTTTCCTTTGCAATAAATCCCCATACCCTCCCAAAGAAGGCGGCCCTATGGCCATGAACGCTATTATAAGTGGATTGGCAGAAGCAGGGAATCAGGTGAAAGTCCTGGCTTTAAATACCAATAAGTATTTCACCAGGCCCGAAGAAATCCCGGCTTCTTATAAAAAAGCCACGAATATCGAATTTGTATATGCCGATCTTTCCATAAAACCTTTTCAGGCACTGAAAAACCTTTTCTCTTCCAAATCATACCATGTTGAAAGATTTGTGACCGACCCTATAAAA
Source organism: Chlorobiota bacterium (assembly GCA_013151015.1). Classification (GTDB taxonomy): domain Bacteria; phylum Bacteroidota; class Bacteroidia; order Bacteroidales; family JAADJA01; genus JAADJA01. The sequence continues at coordinate 8,799 of JAADJA010000205.1, read as the reverse complement.
AACAAGATAATCGAGATATTAAATGCCGGGGATTTTGACATCGTGCAGTTGGAACTATTGTATATGACACCTTACATCCCCGTTATTAAGGAATATTCAAATGCCCGCATTATCCTCCGCTCGCACAATATCGAGCATTTGATCTGGGAACGCTTGACCCGACAAACGAAAAGCCCTTTGAAGAAATTTTACCTCTCGCATTTGACAAGAAAATTAAAAAACTATGAACTTTCTGTTTTAAATGATTACGATGGGATTGCCACGATCAGCGATAAAGATGCAGGTTTTTTCCTGAAAAACGGCTGTAAGGTCCCTCTCAAACATATTCCCTTTGGGGTGGCTATTTCAGATTATGAAGTTACAAAAACAGATGTGGAACCCACTTCGTTGTTTCACCTCGGTGCGATGAACTGGCCACCAAACGAGGAAGGGATCAAATGGTTCCTTGATGAGGTCTGGATGAAAATTCATGGGAAATTCCCCCAATTGAAGTTTTATCTTGCCGGACGCATGATGCCTCAGTGGCTTTTAGACCTGGAAATGCCCAGTGTGGAAATACTTGGTGAAGTGGACGATGCACAGGAGTTCATTTTGTCGAAAGCGATTATGGTGGTCCCCCTGTTTTCGGGAAGTGGGATTCGTATAAAGATTATCGAAGGGATGGCGCTGGGGAAGACCATAATCTCCACAACAGTTGGCGCCGAAGGATTGAACTATACCAATGGAAAAGATATATTGATAGCCGATACGGCCGATGAGTTTGTGCGTAAAGTAGGAAAAGCCATCGAAAGCCATAAGTTTTGTGAAGAAATGGGGGCAAATGCGCGCCTGCTAATCGAAACCCATCACAACAACAAAACAATCATTAAAAATCTGGAATCATTTTATCATTCCATTCTGGAAAAATAATCTATTTTTGGGGTTTTGATTTTAGGTAACTGATAAGGATAACAACAAGATGATTCAAAAATTCAAAACGATAATTGGGTTTTACAATAACACACCCTTACATCCTTCTCAAAGAGGGGAGAATAGGTAATTATTATTTTGAATTTATTTAAGCGAAAATAATATTTATCAACTACGGTTTTATTAAGTCCATAAAAAGATGAAAATATTTGTCCTGTTGTCACGTTTCCCCTACCCTTTGGAAAAAGGCGATAAACTACGGGCTTATAACCAAATCAAATATCTGGCAAAAAACCATGAAACCCACCTCTGTGCCCTGAATGATGCCACCCTTTCAAAAAACCATATCAAAGCACTTGAACCTTTTTGCGAATCAATTAACGTCATCAACCTTACAAAGCCAGGAAGTGCATTGAACATCATCCGGGCTTTTTTCAATGGGAACCCTTTGCAGGTTGGTTATTTTTTTAGCGCATCGGCCAAAAGGAAAATCCATCAGCTTATCAATGAGATCAAACCCGATCATGTTTTCTGCCAATTATTACGGGTTGCCGAATATGTTAAGGATGTGGACATCCCTAAAACACTGGATTATCAGGATGTGTTTTCAAAAGGTGTGGAACGCAGGATAGGAAAATCGCCCTGGTATAAAAAACTTGTCCTGAAAACCGAGTATCGGCGTTTATTGAAATATGAGGAGAAAATCTTTTCTTATTTCGACAACAAAACGATCATTTCGGAACCCGACCGGGAACTCATCCCCCACCCCGACCGTAATAAAATCGTAATCGTGATCAATGGCGTGGACGTTGATTTCTTTAAACCCATGGAAATAAAAAAGGAATACGATTTGGTTTTTATCGGGAACATGGGCTATCCACCCAATATCAACGCAGCAAAATACCTTGCCAACAAAATAATGCCGCTTGTCCATGAAAAGTTACCGGAAGCAAGCCTTGCCCTGGCCGGGGCAAGCCCTCACCCGGACGTACAAGCATTGGAAAATGATAAAATCACTGTTACGGGATGGATGGACGACATTCGTGAAAGCTATGCAAAGGCAAGGATTTTCATTGCACCCATGCAAATCGGGACCGGATTGCAAAACAAACTGCTGGAGGCCATGGCCATGAAAGTCCCCTGTATCACTTCCGGCCTGGCAAATAAAGCCTTGGAGGCCATCCCTGAAGAGGAGATCCTGGTTGGAAATTCCCCGGAAGAATTTGCCAATCAAATTTTCCGCTTATTGGGAGACGACCAACTTTCAAAAAAGCTTTCGGAGAATGCCTATAAACTTGTCCACATCAAATACAACTGGGAGGGAGCCACAAAAAAGCTGGAACGGCTTATCTTAAATTCTAAATCATAAAATGAAAACCCTTTTGATTATATTGGTCGGGTTTGCCGTTCTGGGATTTGCAACAGGTTTGGTGGGCAAAAGCATCGCACTGAACAAAAAGTCGCTCAGGAAAAATGAATTCTTTAATAAATTAACGGCTGTTTCCATCGTTATGATGTTTATATTTGCCATACTTTATCACTTCCTCACATAAAAACATGCTTTATGAACACACTGACAAATGATGAAAAAACCATCGGGATGCTTTGTCATCTTACCGGGCTTATCAGTATTATCGGCCCTATCATCGTATGGCTCCTCAAAAAAGACGATTCCGCTTTTGTTGATGCAAATGGAAAACAGGCCATTAATTTCCAGCTTTCAATAATCATTTACAGCATTGGTTCCGCATTCCTTTTGATTATCGGGATAGGACTTGTCCTTCTATTCGCCATTGGGATTTTTGCGTTTATCATGATTGTTATCGCCTCCATAAAAGCCGCAAACGGAGAGGTATTCCAGTATCCCTTGAGCATTCAATTATTGAAATAGTGTTTTATGGTTTTTCATATAATGCTTTTTCGGATTTTAAGGAAGACGACGTGCGTTGGATAATCCGGAAAAACATTCAGTACCTAAGAATATTATTCGTTTTTTTTATGCGCAATTTCGTATTGGCCCTCCTATTTGACTACCCCTAAAATCCAAAACAGCTTGTTGGTAAACCTTATTCCCTTATTTTTGCAAAGTAAAAAATACCCCGGTACCTGATTGGGGACAATAAAATTTGATATGGCACAAAAACCTTCAATACCCAAAGGGACACGCGATTTTTCACCCATGGAAATGATGCGCAGGAACTATATTTTCTCAACAATAAAATCCGTATTCCAATTATATGGCTACCTGCCCATCGAAACACCTGCCATGGAAAACCTTTCCACATTAATGGGAAAGTACGGGGAAGAAGGGGACCGCCTTTTATTTAAAATCTTGAATTCCGGGGATTTTGTTGCCAAGATCCCGGAGGAGAAACGGAATCAACTGGAAAGCAAGCAAATCGTCAGGCACATTTCCGAAAAAGGTTTGCGCTATGATCTCACAGTTCCATTCGCACGCTATGTTGTGCAGCACCGGAACGAAATAAGCTTTCCTTTTAAACGCTATCAGATACAGCCGGTATGGCGCGCCGACCGTCCACAAAAAGGGCGATACCGGGAATTTTTTCAGTGCGATGTGGACGTGATCGGGAACAAATCCCTTTTGAGCGAACTGGAATTGATCCAGATTATTGATGATGTTTTCGGGAAACTGGAAATCCCCACACTCACAAAAATCAACAACCGGAAAGTATTATATGGCATTGCCGAATATATTGGCGAAACGGAAAAGTTCATCAACCTGACCGTTGCCATTGATAAACTGGATAAAATTGGCATTGATAAGGTTTTGGAAGAATTAAGGAACAACGGATTTTCTGAAAAGGCCCTGGATTCCGTTTGCGAAATCCTTGAATTCAATGGAAACAATGAAGAAAAAACCAACTTCCTTTCCGATTTGTTGGGCAATACCGAAACTGGGAAAAAAGGGATCGAAGAAATCAAAACCGTTTTGGTTTATGCAAAATCCGTTAACCTTTCTTACGAACCTGAATTCGACCTCACATTGGCCCGTGGCCTAAACTATTATACAGGTGCCATCATCGAGGTAATAGCAAGGGATGCAGATATGGGCAGTATTTGTGGTGGTGGCCGCTACGACGACCTCACTGGGATTTTTGGCCTACCGGATGTTTCGGGTGTCGGGATTTCATTTGGTGCCGACAGGATTTACGATGTCATGCTGGAGAAAAACCTTTTCCCCGAAGAGACCCAATCGGGAACACAGGTGCTGTTTGTCAACTTTGGTGAAAAAGAGGAAAAATATTGTTTGCCCATTGTTGAAAAAATGCGAAAGGCCGGTATCAGTACAGAATTGTTCCCGGGAGCCGCCAAAATGAAAAAACAAATGACTTACGCCAACAATAAAAATATCCCTTTCGTAATCCTGGTTGGAGGAAACGAAATGGAAAACGGTTTTTTCACCATCAAAAATATGCTGACAGGCGAACAGCAACAAATGAATTTTGACAAAATGTTGAAATTGGTTGTTTCATAAAGCCACAGCCCGGAATTCCCTTTTAAATGTGAAGCATTATTTGATTAACTTAGCATTTTCTAAAAGTGCTGTGTCAGTCAAGCAATAAAGTACAAACCCAAATTCTTTATGATTGATAATATTATAAATTTCAGTATCCGGAATAAGTTGATAATAATCTTGTTTACGCTTACTATTGCCGGTTTTGGGATTTATGCCATCATGAACATCCCCATAGGCGCTGTCCCGGATATCACCAACAACCAGGTTCAGGTGATCACAACCTCCGGAAACCTTTCCACCCAGGAAATAGAACAGTTTATCACCACACCCATTGAGCTTGAGATGGCCAACCTGCCTGGGGTTGAAGAAATCCGTTCGGTTTCAAAATTCGGGCTATCGGTCGTAACCATTGTCTTTGAGGACAATATCGGGACTTATCTGCCAAGGCAATTGATTGCCGAAAAGATCAAATCTGCTTCGGCAAATATCCCCGAAGGTTTCGGCACACCTGAAATGGGGCCTATTACAACCGGTTTGGGCGAAATTTACCAGTACATCCTCGACGTAAAACCAGGGTATAAGGACAAATACACCGCTATGGATTTACGGACCATCCAGGATTGGATCGTAAAACGGCAACTTTCGGGGATCAAAGGTGTAGTGGAAGTAAACAGTTGGGGCGGTTACCTCAAACAATACGAGGTCGCCATTGACCCGATGCGCATGAGAAGCCTTAATATCACCTTGATAGAGGTTTTTGATGCGTTAAAAGAAAACAACAGCATTTCGGGTGGTGGATATATCGAAAAAACCAACCAAAGCTATTTTATCCGGGGCGATGGGATGGTGAAATCCCTGAAGGATATTGAAAATATCGTGGTAAAAAACGATGGGGGAACACCCATCTTTGTAAGCGATATTGCAAAAGTCCATTTTGGGTACGCCAACCGTTTTGGTGCGATTACCGCCAATGGGGAAGGCGAAAAAGTCCTTGGCCAGATTATGATGTTGAAAGATGCCAACTCAAAAAAGGTAATCAACGCTGTAAAAGAACGTGTGGACAAAGTTCAAAAAAGCCTGCCCGAAGGTGTTTACATAAACCCGATTTTGGAACGGAGCGAACTAATCGGAAAGACAACTTTTACAGTTACCGAAAACCTCTTCCTCGGATTTCTAATCGTGGTTGTCACCGTTTTCCTTCTGTTGGGAAATGTTCGATCTTCACTCGTAATCGCTTCCATGATCCCGCTGGCACTTTTGTTTACCCTTTCCATGATGTACATTTTCGGCATTGATGCAAACCTGATGAGCCTTGGCGCACTCGATTTTGGGATTATCATAGATGGGGCGGTGATTATTGTGGAATATATCGTGATAAAACTTAGCCTTGAACGAAAACAGTTTGAAGGGGTTAACCCTGGCAACCGCAAATCATTAATGGACAAGGTCACTTTCAAGGGTGCTTCGCAAATGATGAATTCGGCCATTTTCGGTCAAATAATCATCCTTATCGTTTTTATCCCGATTTTGTCACTTACCGGAGTTGAAGGCAAAATGTTCCGGCCCATGGCACTTGCGTTCAGCTTTGCGATTATCGGCGCCATGATCTTTGGTTTTACCTGGCTTCCGGTTGCTTCGTCCCTGTTCCTGAAACCTCCCAAGCCCAATAAAAAGAATATTGCCGACCGGATTATGAAGCTTGCATATCTCTCATACGATCCCGTGATAAGATGGTCGTACAACCATAAAAAGATAGTTGTGGGCGCTGCAATAATTTCGCTTGTTGTGACCGGTATCCTGTTTTCGAAAATGGGCGGTGAGTTTGTCCCCACATTGGACGAAGGCGATTTTGTTATCCAACCGGTTTTGAAAACGGGAACATCGCTTTCCAAAACGGTGGAGATGACAACGCAAATGGAAAACATCCTGATCGATAAATTCCCTGAGGTTGACCAAATCGTTAGCCGTATTGGCGCAGCCGAAGTCCCCACCGATCCCATGTCGATGGAGGAAATTGATATGATCATTAAACTGTACCCTAAAAAAGATTGGGTTTCGGCTTCGTCCAAAGAAGAACTTGCCGAAAAATTCAAGGAGGCCCTTTCGGTAATCCCCGGTATCGAATACGAATTTACCCAACCCATCGAAATGCGGTTTAACGAACTGATAACAGGCGTAAGGGCCGATATTGCCATTAAAGTGTTCGGCGAAGACCTGGATTACCTCAACAAAAAAGCCACCGAAATCAAAAAACTCATTGAGGACGTTCCGGGAGCGGCAGATGTTATCCTTGAAAAAACAGCAGGGCTCCCGCAAATGAGCGTGGAATACAACCGCGATAAAATTGCCTACTACGGAATCAATACCGCAATGCTCAACAGATACCTGAGCACGGCTTTCGGAGGGGATATTTCAGGGAGTGTATTTGAAGGGGAAAAACGATTTAGTATGGTGGTCAGGTTACAAAACGACAGCCGGAAAGACATCGACAATATCCAGAACCTTCAAATTCCTTTGCCGGGCGGAAATCAAATCCCCCTCAAGGAACTGGCGGAAATAAAATTCACCACCGGGCCCGCAAAAATATCCCGTGAAAACACACACCGCCGTGTAGTGGTAAGCGTGAACGTTCGTAACCGCGACCTTCAATCGGTGGTGGAGGATATCAGGAAAAAGGTGGAGGAAAACATTTCCTTTGAACCAGGCAATTATGTAATTTATGGTGGGCAGTTCGAGAACCTGCAAAATGCCACCAAACGGTTGATGTTTGCTGTTCCCCTTGCCCTTTTGCTCATATTTATCTTCCTCCATTTTGCGTTCAAATCCTTTAAGGATGCGTTAATGATTTTTACGGCAATCCCACTTTCTACCGTGGGTGGCGTGTTTGCGTTATGGTTCAGGGAAATGCCCTTTAGTGTTTCTGCAGGGATCGGTTTCATCGCCCTGTTCGGTATTGCGGTGCTCAATGGCATTGTACTTATCGAACACCTGAAAGCATTGAAAGCAAAAGGGGTAAAAGATATGAAAAAGTTGATTTTTACGGGGACAAAAGACAGGTTGCGACCGGTCATGCTCACGGCAGCAGCGGCAGCCATGGGATTTTTGCCCATGGCAATCTCGACCGGGGCTGGCGCCGAAGTACAGCGGCCTTTGGCAACCGTGGTCATTGGTGGCCTGATTACGTCCACAATGCTCACAATGATTGCGCTCCCCTTGTTTTTCAGTATTTTCAACAATCCCAAATACAGCAGGAAAAAGCCCATAGGGGTTGTTTCCAAAAAAGATAATAAATTGCCTTAAATATCAAACTAAGTTTGGATAAGACTAACAATAATTAAAAATGATACGATACGAAGCCTTTAAAATCTTTCTCGCAATTATCCCTTTTGCTTTGTTTTTGGGATGCGACAATGCTTCAGAGAGCAGTGTCCCTGAAGAAGCTGTACATGCCAATCTTATCAATATTACGCAGGAACAGTTCATCGTAAACAATATGCAACTCGGAAAACCGGAAATGCAAAGTTTTGAAAATACGGTGGAATGCAATGGGTACATCACCCCACCACCAAACGGAATGGCCAATATCAGCACCCAGATTGGCGGCATAATAAAACGTATTGACCTTGCCCCGGGCGATCATGTGAAAAAGGGCGATATCCTTTGTGAACTGACATCAAACGACTTTATCTCATTGCAAAATGAATTTGCCGAAACCGCAGTTAAACTGAACCAATTGAAAGCCGATTACAATAGGATCAAAACATTGTACGATAAACAAATTGAATCCGAAAAAACCTATCTCGCCATCGAAAGTAATTATAAGGCCTCGCAGGCAATGTACATTGCGCTCAAAATGCAATTGCAATTGATGGACCTTGATATCGACAGGATAGAAAAAAACGAGTTCTACCTAACTTACAACAAACGCTCGCCCATAAGCGGCCAGATTTCGGAAATATATGTCAACCTTGGGCAATATATACAGCCACAACAAAAACTGATGGAGGTGGTCAACTCAAGTTCCCTGCAACTGAACATTTCCGTCTTCGAGGAAGATATCAAGTACCTGAAACCCGGACAGGCCATCAGGTTCTACTCGATCAACAATTCGGATTCCGTATATATGGCAACCCTGAAAAATATCGGAAAATCAATCCATTTGAAGACAAAAACGATCCATTGCCTTGCCGATATCAACAATATTGAACAGGGCGGGTTTGTGAACAACTCTTTCATAAGGGCGGAAATAATCACGGATGAAGAAAAAGCAATGGCCCTTCCCAATGACGCAATCATTAAATCAGGGAACAACTTTTATGTGTTGGAGTTGGTAAATTCAGAAAACAACACCTACGCATTTGAGAAAACAAAAGTGAAAATAGGAAGGAAATCGAAAGATTACACGGAAATCA
>JAADJA010000018.1 GCA_013151015.1 Chlorobiota bacterium | reverse complement strand
TGAATTAATGGAGAAAGAGGAAACCCCTCCGCCAAGAAAACAAATAGGTTACAAGCTTCCAAAGAAAGGTAAATAATCAGCCCACGCTGCCACACAATTGCATCGCGTGATTTGTATACTAACATGCAACCTTACAATCAATAATAAAATACAAGCCAAGGCTAGTCAGGGCTTCACTCCAAGTGAAACCCTGACTCCTGTTTTGTGCGCGATGTGAGCGCATTAAAAATGCACTACTGAGAATCAGCAACTTACGGTTAAGGAATTTGAATTTTGGGTGACCCGCCCTATTTTTGCGATATGTTTATACGTAAAAAGAATAATAATAGTGGGAGCATAAGTATCCAAATTATCACCAAAATTGGCAGGAAGAATAAATTGCTTAAGACGGTTGGTTGTGCAAAAACAAAACGAGAAGAAGAATTACTTATATTATTGGCAAAGACTGAAATGGAGAGGCTTCAAGGCACACAACCACTCTTTGTTGAGCATGATGATTTAGTTGTTGAAAATTTTGTAAACAGCATTGCAAATGACCATTTGCAGATTATTGGTTCGGAATTAATCTTAGGGAAGGTTTATCAAAAAATTGGGTTCCCAGATGATGGGTGCCCCAATTATTTTAAGAACCTTGTTTTATGCCGATTGGTATATCCTGGCAGCAAATTAAAAACTGTAAATTATTTCAAACAGCATCTAAACATGGATGTCAGTGTTTACTCAATTTATCGTTTTTTAGATGAGCTAAACACTGAGTTAAAGCCAAGCATAGAACAAATATCATTTGAGCATACAAAGAAGATTTTAAAAGGGGGAATAGGCGTTGTATTTTATGATATGGCCACCTTATATTTTGAAGCCTCAGAGGAAGATGATTACCGCATTGCCGGATTCTCTAAAGATGGCAAACACCAACAACCACAAATAATGATTGGTTTGCTGGTTAGTAGCCATGGTTATCCAATCGGTTATCAAATATCAAATATTTGAAGGTAATACATCGGAAACAAAAACATTAATACCGGTACTTGAAGCTTTTCAAAAGAAATTTGACATAGGCAAACCAATAATAATAGCAGATGCTGCTTTATTATCACAAAAGAACATTGATGCCTTACAGGAGGATGGGTATGAATACATACTTGGCGGGAGGCTCAAAAATGAAACAGAAGCAATAAAAACAAAAATTATTGCACTTGAAGTTGAGGAAGGAAAACCAAAGGAGGTGGAAAGTAAGAATGGCAGGCTGATTGTTAGTTTTTCACCCAAAAGAGCACACAATGACAAGAAGAACCGTGAGAAAGGTTTAAAGCGGTTAGAAAAAAGAGTGGGTTGCGGTAAGTTGTCAAAAGAGCATATAAACAATCGGGGTTACAACAAATACCTGAAATTATCCGGAGAGGTAAATGTTTCCATTGATTATGAAAAATATAAAGCCGATGGCGTATGGGACGGATTAAAAGGTTATGTTACCAATACAAGCTTGCCAAGAAACAAGGTAATTGAAAATTACAGTCAGCTATGGCAAGTTGAAAAAGCTTTCCGTATATCGAAAACAGATTTAAGGATACGTCCAATATATCACCGGCTAAGAAACAGGATAGAAGCACACATCTGCATCTGTTTCTCTGCTTATGCTGTTTACAAGGAACTCGAATGGTTGTTAAAGAATAACAATATTGACCTGTCAGCAGAGAAAGCCATAAATGAGATCAAGGAAATAAGGCAACTTCGATATGTTTTACCCAAGTCACAACATGTTAGAACGAAAATCCTAAAACCAACAGAGAGGCAGTCACAGCTTCTTGCTATGAAAATCTAAAAAGTGGGTGACCCATTGCACAAAACAGGACAAGTGGCTGCAAGATGTAATTATTTTGTTATCTCGCTCACTTTCATACAAAACCTCAACCAGTTCAACCGAAAAGGCAATAAAAAGAATGAAGAATGAATTCACTCTCGTAAACTTTCATAACCCTGTCCTTTGAAAGAAAAAATCAAATTCATAGATTTGCAAACGAAACTTAACGAAACTTAACAATAAACTAAGAAGCTGTCTAAAAGAAAACGTTATGATAATAATCGAAAGTTATCCGATTGCAATCGCAGGATTTATTTTAACTATGATTTGCTGGGGCTCATGGGCGAACACACAAAAAATAGCGGCCAAAACCTGGCGTTTTGAACTGTTTTATTGGGACCTGGCCTTAGGCCTTCTTTTATTCGCAATCTTTTCAGCCCTAACAGCCGGGTCACTTGGCAATAGTGGGCGTACGTTTGGCGAAGACCTTGCACAAGCCGATATGCAAAGTATTCTGATGGCAATAGTGGGGGGGGGTAATCTGGAATCTGGGAAACCTTTTACTGGTTGCAGCCATTGCAATAGCAGGCCTGGCAGTAGCCTTTCCAATTGGAGGTGGTATTGCCTGGGTATTGGGGATTGTTATCAATTACGTGATTCAAACCTCAAAAGGGAATACGTATGAAGGAAATACTGTTTTGCTTTGGTCAGGTGTTGTGGTAATAATATTTGCTATTGTGCTTAGTGGTTCTGCATATAAGAAACTTTCTTCTCAACAAAAAAAACCTTCCTTGAAAGGAATTATACTGTCGGGATTAGCTGGTTTGGTAATTGCCTTTTTTTATGGCTTCGTGGTAAAATCACTCGACAGCCAGTTTGTAGCTGGCGGAACAGGTGTTTTAACCCCATACACAGGAGTTTTCTTTTTTGCGGTAGGGGCTTTTGTAAGTACATTTTTCTTTAATCCTTTTTTTATGAAATACCCTGTTGAAGGAGCACCTGTGAAGATGAAAGAATATTTTCAGGGAAACCTCACTTCTCATTTAAGTGGTGTGCTGGGTGGATTCATTTGGATGTTGGGTATGGTTATTAGCTTTATGGCTGTAGGTGCAGCAGGCCCGGCAATATCATATGCCCTAAGCAATGCTGCTCCTGTTGTGGCTATTTTATGGGGTATATTTGTATGGAAAGAATTTAAAAGCGCACCTAAAAATACAAACCTGATATTAACAACCATGTTTATATGTTATTTAATTGGATTGGTGCTCATTACCTCTTCAAACGGATAAACAACTAAGAAGCTGTTTGAAAGTCCCTGATTTCTTTTTCTAATTTTTTTGCTTCTTCATCATCAAGGACTTTTATTTCAATAAAATTAGTGTAAGATTCACCTGGCTTTAAGTTAAATGAAATAGTAACTTCCGGGTCAGTATTGCCATTGTGGTCGAGTGCACTTGAACCTAACTCGATTCCAATCCCATCCCAGTTCTTCTCAAATACCGGTTTTTTTGATTCGGTAAAAGTAAATTCTGTACTGTTTGCTCCACCATTACAAATCCAGGACTGAAAGTATGGACATTCTTTAAAGCTCACCGACAAATTATTCTTTGATATGTGCTTTAATAAGATTTTACTGATTGTAGTATCCTTTACAGATTCTTTTTTCAGGGATTTATGTAGAATCCCAACTTCTGTCCTTGTCTTTTCTTTCTCAGCAGGCCTCCAGGTTTCGATATCCTCAGGAAGTTCGGACTCACTTCTTTCTTCTACAATTTTTGAAGGAATAATAAGTTTTGAACCATCTTCGGGATAAAAAGTAAGGTGATAACCCCAATCAATAATAAAATCAGCCTTGCTAACGTTTTCAAATGTATCAGATACCTGAACCACTGGTTTGCCACCATATATAATTATTACTTTGCGGATGGCCTTAACCAGCTCCTCCCCTCGCTCGTACCATACTTTATTTGCATCGCCTTTTAAGCTTTTATAGATAA
>JAADJA010000117.1 GCA_013151015.1 Chlorobiota bacterium | reverse complement strand
CGGGTAAGGTTTTATGAAGTGCGATTTGTTGTATTTTAAGGATAGAAAAGTTTTGGGCAAAAACAGAAAAATAAAATTTGGAACTGACAGCATAGGGGAGTATTTGAAAAAAACAAAAGCAGCGGGTGGACTTTAACCACCTCCCTTAAAGAAGGGGGAACTGCCTGTCGCTGCTTTTTTGTTTCTTTTGGGAAATTGCCCGAAAAAAGGATAAAGGTAATTTCTGCCTTTGTTGGACAATTTTCCAATGGGTCAAATTTATTTTGATTCCCTTCGTTTTTGATGTTAAAATCCAATAATTTTCAACAAGCGATTGTGAATTGTGAAAAACCGGAACAAAACACTAATTTTGTCGTAGAAAATGTACTTTGAGATTGAAATAATCCAGTTATGAAAAACAGAAAAATTTTCACTTATATAGCTTTCATTATTGTCACGGTTGTGGTTTTCCCCGGTTGTAGTCCCAAGTCGGTCAATTCTGGCAAAGAAAACCTGAAGAGTACATCCTTAAGCTGGATCCCCTTTCAAAATACCGAATCGGTTGTGTTTGAATTCGATACCCTGACCATGGTTTTTAAAGGGACAGGCCGTGAACAGTATTATGAAAATGTCCGGTATATGACCGATCAAAGTGGGTTTATAAATTCCCAGACGGATTATTATGCTGATTTGGAAAGGCAATTCTTGGCTTTTGATTCGCCCACCACAACATATATTATCAATTACTACCTTGAACGGAACAAGGGAGAAACGGGCGATTGGGATATATTGGAGATAAGTATGGTCGTTGGTGATTTTTATTCCAATAAAATAAAAAAAGTATTGTACGAAACAGCCGGTGCCGACTATGGTGAAATATATAAGTTCAAAAAATCAATCACGATATCCGGTAAAAAATTTACGGATGTTTACTACCGTATCCAGGACAGAAGGCCCTTCGAGATTTATTATACCCAGCTCCAGGGGGTTGTGGCTTTTAAGCTTTCCTCCTCCGAAATGTGGACCATTAAAGTAAACGACACAATCAAGTAAACGCTTTTCTTTCCAATTCTTCTTCCACCACACTTAAACTTTCTATGCTTGGAAATTCTGGATTCTGTCAATTTGTTAGACCAGATATGTTTCGTGTCCAAATTTTTATCATTTTTGCCAATCTGTTTTCTTTTCTTTGCCATGAAAGAATGGATTAAATTAAATTTTTAAAGAATATGAAGAACCTCTATCCCTTGAAATTTTCCCCGGTTTATAAAGATAAGATTTGGGGAGGCCAAAAAATAAAAACCGTTCTTGGAAAAGATTTCGGTCCATTGCCCAATTGTGGTGAAGTGTGGGTCTTGTCCGGTGTTGAAGGAAATCAAACACCCATTGAAAATGGATTTCTCGCAGGTAATGAACTGAACGAAATCGTGGAAATATACATGGGCGACCTGGTCGGCGACAAAATTTTCCAGAAGTTTGGGAATGAATTCCCGATCCTGATCAAGTTTATCGATGCCAACGATTGGCTCTCGATCCAGGTTCACCCCGATGATAAACTGGCCCTGAAAAGGCATGGCAGCCTCGGCAAAACAGAAATGTGGTACATCATGGATGCCGAGAAAGATGCCGAATTAATAAGTGGGTTTGGTAAAAAGGTGGACAAAGATGGATATAAGGAACATCTGAAAAACAAGGCCCTCAAGGACATTATGAATTTTGAGAAAGTTGAAAAGGGCGATGTGTATTATATCCCGGCGGGCAGGGTCCATGCACTGGGCCCGGGCATATTGCTTGCCGAAATACAGCAAACTTCTGATGTCACCTATCGGATTTATGATTGGGACAGGATAGATGCTACGGGGATGACCCGTGAATTGCATACCGAAGAAGCACTGGATGCCCTCGATTTTGAAGTGAAAGGGAAATACAAAACGGAGTATGACCGAAAAAAAAACCAAACCAATAAACTTGTCGAAAGCCCTTATTTTATCACTAATATTTTACAACTTGATCAACCCATAAGTAAAGATTATTCCGAATTGGATTCCTTTGTGGTTTATGTATGCACCGAGGGGGCATTTAAACTTACCTATGAAGATGAGCAGTTGGAAGTGATGGTGGGCGAATCTATATTAATCCCTGCAATAGCGGGAAGTATCGGGATTTTCCCCAAGTCCAAAACCACTATTCTTGAGGTGTATATGATTATGGAATAGTTTTTTCTTATTTGCCCGTTTTTCGGACAACCTTTTTTTTAGGGCATTTGTCTTTCCAAAAGTTTATGAACAAGTACAACAGTATGGAAACGATATCGTTTTTTGCTGATTTTTAAAACCATCAAAAAAAATCGAATGAAAAAATTAACAGCCATTGCAATCATGGTTTTTTTGTTTACCGCAGGATATTCGCAGGTAGAAAAACAGAAAACCTTGGGGAAAATCCCTTCTGTTTCGGTAAAGACCCCTACCGGGGAAACATTTAACACCGCAGATATCTCAAATGACGGGAACCCCATAATCATTAGTTTTTGGGCTACCTGGTGCAAGCCGTGCATCAAAGAGTTGACAACCATTTCTGATGTTTATGATGAATGGGTGGAAGATACGGACGTGAAACTAATTGCGGTTTCCATTGACGATGCAAGGGCCTCGTCCAAGGTAATGCCGCTCGTGAATGGCAAAGGATGGGATTATGAAGTTTTGCTGGATGCCAATGGCGATTTTAAAAGGGCGATGAACGTTAACCTTATCCCTCATACTTTTGTGATAAACGGGGATGGTGAAATTGTTTGGCAGCATACCTCTTTTTCCGAAGGTTCCGAACTCGACCTTATTGATGTTGTCACAAAGGTAAAGGAAGGCAAAGATGTGGAAGCACACGAATAGCCTTGGGAAGTCGTTCGGATTAGAAAACCTTAAAAGATATCGGCATTGAAAATATTTACACGATTTAGCTTTGCTATAGTATTTGCCCTTCTCCTTTTGTTCCCTTCATCTTCCTATGCGCAAAGTTTTGGTGGGCAGGTCAGGGGAAGTTTCCAAATGGATGTCCAGACCTATGAGCCCAATTCCAGGATTGGGATAACGGAAGATGATATCAATGGGGAAAAAGTGGGGATGAACGGTTTTGGGAGCATCATTTATACCAACAAGGATTTTACGGCGGGCGTCCGGTTCGAATCCTATCTGAAACCTTTGGTGGGATTTGGGGATTTGATAAACAATACGAGGGAACAGGTATCCCATACCGTTTTGTTTCCTATAAAAAAGAGAAGTTCGAGATTACCCTTGGTAATTTTTATGAGCAGTTTGGAAATGGCCTTGTTTTCCGGACTTATGAAGAATGGACTTTGGGTTACGACAATTCCGTGGACGGTATCAGGGTGAAATTCAATCCTTCAAAAGGTATTGCTTTTAAGGGGATTTATGGTGTCCAAAGAAATTTTTGGGAAAAATACAAGGATGGAAACCGTGGGATCGTGAGAGGTGCCGATGCAGAGTTTTTCCTGAACGATATGGTGCCTTCCCTCGCTAATAAAAAGGCAAAAATCATACTTGGTGGTTCATTTGTCAGCAAATACCAAAAAGACGATCCATTTTATCCTTACAAATTGCCAGAAAATGTTTCAGCATTTTCAGGAAGATTTAATTTATCGGTCAGCAAGTTCAGCCTTTTGGGCGAATATGCCCATAAAATAAATGACCCTTCGGCCATTAATAATTTTATATACAAAGATGGGCAAGCCATATTCCTTTCCGGTTCGTTTTCCCAAAAAGGCCTGGGGATTACCCTCGGCACAAAATGGATCGATAACATGAGCTATAAGTCTGATCGTACCAATGTGGTGAACGCACTTGATATAAGCTTTCTTCCCCCTTTGACAAAAGTACATACATACAGCCTTGAGGCCATGTACCCGTATGCAACGCAGCCCAACGGTGAATTTGCCGTGAACGGCCAGGTCGTTTACACCATTCCAAAGAAATCGGCATTGGGGGGAAAATACGGTACTACCATCGAAGTGAATTATACCAAAACAACGGCTATACACAAAACAGCATTGAACGATACAACTCCTATTGGGACAACAGGTACGCTTGGCTATAATTCCGGGTTCTTTAGAGCTGGCAACCTGAAATACTTTGATGACCTGAATATTGAGATAACCAAGAAGGCGAACAAAAAGTGGAAAATGATCCTTGCATATACCTATCTGTTGTATAACTACAATGTAATTGAAGAAGGGATAGAGAATGACCATGAAATGTATTATTCAAACATCGGGGTTGCAGACATAACCTATAAGTTTAACCGGAGAAATGCCTTAAGGCTTGAAATGCAGTACCTGTCCACACGACAGGATTCAGGGGATTGGTTAGCCGCTTCTTTTGAATACACGATTGCACCAAAATGGTTTTTTAACGTTAGGGATGAATTTAATTTCAACAACCCCCAAAGTGACAATACTTACCATTATTACAATGTGGCCATGGGATATACACAAGGACCCAACCGTATCCAATTGGCTTATGGCCTGCAACGCGAAGGTATCTTGTGCGTGGGTGGGGTTTGCCGGGCGGTACCCGCTGCCAGTGGGTTTACGTTAACGGTATTCAGTAGTTTTTAAATATTATTACCATGAAGAAAACAATAAACATCTTAGCAATTTTTGCCTTAGTGGCTTTCGTTTTTCAAGCTTGTGATAAAATTGAAGAACCCTATTTGCGAAATGATGGTGGACATAAACCGGGGGATACAACAGGAACAGCCGTTAGGAAAGTTTTATTGGAGGATTACACAGGGCACAAATGTGTGAATTGCCCCGGGGCCGGTCTTGTAGCTCACGACCTCAAGGAGCAGTATGAGGAACAATTGGTCGTGGTTGCGGTTCATGCAGGGTTTTTTGCCAAACCCAATTCCACGGGATTATATACGGCCGATTTCAGGACCGATGCCGGAAATGAATATTTCGATTTCTTTCAGATAATCGCAAACCCGAATGGGATGGTCAACCGTATAGGCGAGGGCCAGGATCGTGTTTTGAGTGAAACCCAATGGCCATCTGCCGTTGGTGCCGAAATTGCCAAAGCACCTGTATCAACAATAGAAATCACTGGAAATTATGATGATGTGACCAGGGTCCTTGGTACATTGGTGGACATTAAGTTATTAACTGATTTGCAGGGGAAATACAGGGTTTGCGCAATGATTACCGAAGACAGTATTATTGCCCCGCAAATGAACAATGACCCAAGTATTGGCCCTTCGCCCGATTGGGAAGATTATGTGCATATGCACATGCTCAGGGGAAATATCAATGGGACATGGGGGAGTGTGATTACAGATGAAGACATAACTGCCGGGTCGGAATATTCCGTACAATGTCCCGACTATGACATTAATGCCGAATGGGACGACCAACAATGCCATATCGTGGCTTTTGTTTTTAACGAAGATACCTTTGAAGTTGTCCAGGCCGAAGAGGTGAAATTGGTGGAATAGCACTTTAAAACTTACAACCTATCTGAACAATTGGCCTTGGGATCCATCGTATTTCCGGTTCGGGAATAGTGTAATCAATAGGATAAACACCATCATCGCCTTCAATCGGGATTTCTTCCCTGCTGTAAATGTACTTGAACTGTCCATAAGCTATCCCCGCTCCTATATCAATGAACCACTTGGTTTTTGAAGAAAAATAAAGTCGGGCACCAACAGAGGCACCAAGTCCCATAAAGTACCCTTTAGTGTCTGAACCTGCCCGGGAAGAATGTCTCCATAGATAAAGAAAATAGGGGCTGATCCATGTTTTCTGTGTCTCCCTTGACGTTTTCAAATAATGTCTGTAAGATGGGGCAAACCCGTAAATTAATTCTGAACCTTCGCCATTGAAACCATAAGAAGCTATTGAGAAGGCATTTAGCTCAATTGAATTAAATTCAGAAAAGCCATGCTCATATCCCAATGATAAACTGGTAAAGAACCTGTCAGAAAAAAAAGGTGGTCCAAGATAAAAAGGCATCCCTTTTATGTTGTTTTTTTGCGCAATGGAAAATGTAGCAGTTAATAATAAAACTATCCCTATAATTATTTTGAGTTTCAATATGTGTCAGTTAGAGTTATTATTCTTAACTTTTTTTCCAGGGAAATGGTTTCGTCTTTTGTCTTAAATTAGATTGTTTTTTTTGCCCCCGGCAATAAATCAAAATTACAATATGGAAAAATACCTTATCCTTCAATAAATAGAATTCCAAATACGGTTATAGCGGAAACCGAAATCCGATTAATACAAGAAAATCTGAAGTCAAGGCCGTAGCTGATTCTTTATTTTTGTTTATGTTTTTAAAACCCATATTATATCTGGCATCAAAAACAAAATCTGATTTGAATTTTAAATTCTTCAGCGGTAGTTTCAATCCCAGTCCAATTGTTCCACCCATATCATATTCTGTAATATAATTCTTGATCGATAAATCAAAAGGAATTATCTGTCCTGTCTCTAAAACTTTAATGTCACCTTTGCCATTGGCTTCATATAAATAACCAATAAATGCACCTGCCCTGATGTAAAATAACTGCTTGATGCCAATATATCTTTTATAAGAGGCCGAAAAGACAATGTAATCCATAACAACGGTTTCTCCTATTGATTCATAAATATTATCATCAACCATAAATTGATAATCCTCATATTTAGTGCCTTTCTGTTCAAAAAGGAATGTAAGGTCAATATAGTTTTTCCAGCTTAAACTTATTGGTAGCTCAAAGGTTCCTCCTGCAGAGAACCCTAAAATACGCTTTGTTTTCCTCGATTCCCCTCTCAGATTGGAATATGTTGCACCTCCCTGTAGAATAAAATGAGAGTTGCCATATCCCCAACTTATTTTTTCAGTTTCTGATGCAGGTTCATAAAAAATATCTTCTGAACCATTTTCATAAACCACTCTGTTAATATCCACAACACCTATTTTGTAGATCGGTCCGTCAGGATTGTCAAACTTCTTATACTTTATTTCTTGGGTCGAAACCTCAAGTATTCTGGCCAGAATGGTTTTGCCGGAATTTGTGTAAATTGTATCTTGTGAAATTCCAACGTTTGCTAATAAAACGAATAGGCTGATGACTAAAATTTGTTTTTTCATTTTTCAAAACTACTAAATAATGTTGTTATTTTTATTTCAATATATTCAATGCTCTTTTTTGTAATAAAATTAATCTCCTTTTCCTTTCCAGGCAACAAATCGAAATAATTATCAGAAAAAAACCCGTCTCCATCAAACGAAAGGAAAACGTTTTTTGCCAGTTTATCTGTTTTCAGGGAAATGGTGTACCCGCTTTTGGTTTTTGTGATTTCTTTTTGGATGTTTGGACGGGAAAGCTGTAATTCCTTTGGTGGCACAAAATAATAAATATTTGATGCAAGGATTTTTTCATCGGAGATTAAGTTGGCAATTAACAAATGATTGTTTTTTGGAAAGCCATTTATACCTTTGGCAAAATAAACCTTACTTGAATTGGACAAAATATCCACGGTTTGTTTTCCCGACCAATATTCTTCACCATCAAAACTGATAATACTTAATTCGAGTTCAGCATCGGTATCTGTTAATTTATCAGAAACAATAAAAATTTGCACTGAATCATTGGTTTCCTCAAATGAGATAAGGTATTCCTGATAGGCTTTTTTCACAAAATAATGCAGGGCTTTCCATCTTCCAAAATAATCTATCCCCGACCAGGAAATCCCCGGCCAGCTATCGTTCAATTGCCAGTAAAGCGTGCCCATGCAATCAGGCTTGGCCCGCCGGTGTGCCTCAATGGCCTTTTTGATACCATAGGCCTGAACCAACTGGCTGACATAATTGTAATCTTCAAATTTCATTGGGACAAAATATTCCCGTTCCATATAATCCCGGATAAGCTCCATTCCCTTTGGGTGTTTTTGGTGGTTCAATAGGGCTTTGGAATCCAATTTTAAATCTGTTGAATCAAGGCAGGAAAACAAGGTTTTCATGTTGGGAAATCCCTGGAAACCATATTCGCTCATAAACCGCCCCACTTTTTTTTCGTACATTTCAAAGGGTTCTCCGCCCCACCAAACGCCCCAATAGTGCATGTCGCCTTCTGTTAGTGACTCTTTTCTGCCCCAGCCGTTCTTAGGGGAAGAAGGCACATAGGGGGTTTCGTCCGTCAAGGAATCAACGATATGGGGCAGCAGTTTTTCAAATAAGTTGAGATATTCGTTCCAAAGTTTGGTGGAATCTTTTTCGGAATATCCCAGGGACTTTTGCCAGCCCCAATTGTGCCAGGCTTCGTCGATTTCATTGTTGCCGCACCATAAAGCCATGCTGGGATGGTTGCGCAATCTCTTAACTTGTTCAATGGTTTCTTGTTTCACGTTTTTGGTGAAATCCTTGTCACCCGGATATAAATTGCAGGCAAACATAAAATCCTGCCACACCAAAATCCCGTTTTTGTCACAAAGGTCATAGAACAAATCATCCTCGTAAATCCCGCCTCCCCAAACACGGAGCATGTTCATATTGGCATCCACAGCAGATTTTATTAAACGATTGTACCTTGAAACTGAAATACCTGCCGGGAAATTATCTTGCGGGACATAATTGGCTCCTTTCATAAAAACGGGCATGCCATTTAGGTTGAAATAAAAGCTTTCCCCGATGGAATCGGGTTGCTGCACCAATTCCAATGTTCGGATTCCAATATTTTTATACTTTTTATCAATGGAACGATTGGTTTGCACCATAAAACCGAATTGATACAAATGGGGTTCCCCCAGGCCGTTTGTCCACCAAAGTTCAGGATTGGAAATCGTAAAGTCCACTGAAAAGGAATTCAAGCCTTTTTCCAATCGTACCCTTGCTTTGTTCACCAAATCTGATGTGCTTTCATCGATAATGCTCAAAAAGCAATCCTGTATTTTTGAGGATTCAATTTCAAAAACCGTAGTTATCCAGGCCGTGTCATTTACAATGGAATCTTGTTTTATTCGGATATTCTCTATGCGGGCATCTTTCCAGCATCGCAGATAAACCGGTTTCCAGATTCCCATGGTGACAAACCGTGGGGCCCAGTCCCAACCTGATTGGTATGGGGCTTTTCGAGTATATGACCGCATGTCAGGAAATGCAATATTTTGATTTTCCGCCTGTATGGAATCCAGTTTTTCGGAAGGCGCAAAATGTACTTCAAGTATATTCGTTCCCTCAATTAACAATGATTTGCAATCCACCTCCCATTTTCTGAACATATTATTTGTTTGCAATAACTGGGAGCCGTTCAGGAAAATGTGTGCATAAGTGTCAATTCCTTCGAAAACAAGTTCAAGGTGCTCCTTTTTCAAAAGTCCCTTATCAATATCAAAGGTGGTTTTATATTCCCATTCCGATCGGCTTATCCATTGCAATTCCTTTTCATTTCCCCCAAAGTAGGGATCGGGGATTATATGGTTTTTAAACAAATCGGTTTGTACAAAACCAGGGACTTGAGCCGGTAAACCATTCTCTTTTCCTGTCTGCGTAAACTGCCAATCCTTATTTATCCCGATACGTGTTGGTGATTCCCTTTTGCAGGAAATGCTTAAAACGATGATAAGGATGAATGCGGATATCTTGAGGGTTTGTTGCATTTGCCTCGCTGTTTGTGAAGTGCGAAGGTAAAAAAAAAGTGAAAAAGATTTCGTAAATTTGCAATCCTTGCTTATCAAGGTTAAACAATTCAAAAATGGATAAAGACAATAAGCGGGTTGAAGAACCCCTGGAAAATTATGGGGAACCTTTGAGTTTTGAAAAGGTATGGTTGATGTTTCAGGAAACTGACAAACAGTTTAAGGAAACCGACAAGAAGTTCCAAGAAACCGATAAACAGTTTAAGGAAACCGACAAGAAGTTCCAGGAGACCGACAAAAAACTGAACAAGCTCGAACAACTTTTCACCTCACAGTGGGGAAAACTTATTGAATCGCTTGTGCAGGGCGACCTGATAAATGTATTGGGAAAATGGGGGATTTCCGTCACCGATACGTCCGAACGCAGGAAAGGGAATAAAAACGGTGAGAATTTCGAGTTTGACATAATTGCCCATAATGGTAACGAAATAGTGGTTGTGGAAGTAAAGACGACCCTTCGCCCTGATGATGTGGCCGACTTTCAGGAAACCATGAAAAAAGCAAAGGTTTACCTGCCCGAGTATGCCAACAAAACCATTTATGCCGCCATGGCCTTCCTTACAGCGGATGGACATGCCGACCGGATGGCCGAGAAAAAAGGCTTTTTCATAATTAGGGCAACTGGCAACAGTGCAGCTATTGTGAACCAGAAAGATTTCAAACCCCGGATATTTTAATTAAAGCTTTCCTACCTTTGCCCCCGTGATTTATCCCCGAAACTTTGAAGAGAAAACCGGGTTCGACCGGGTAAGGCAAATGATTCGAAAGAATTGCCTAAGCCCCTTGGGCGAATATTATGTTGACAAAATCCGTTTCACCAATAGTTTTGGCCAACTTCGCATCCTTTTGGATCAAACTGAGGAATTCAGGCAGTTACTGGAAGAAGAAAGCCGTTTCCCATCCCAGGATTATTTCGACCTGACTTTTGAACTCCACAGGGTTAAGACCGAAGGGACTTATATTGAGCAAGCATTGCTGTTCGATTTGAAATCCTCATTAAGTGTGATTGCTGATGTAATCCGGTTTATCCGGCAAGCTGAAGCAGATCGCTTTGAAAACCTGAAAAAACTCACCGAAGGGGTTTTTGTGGATAAGCAAATCGTTAAATACATAAGTGATATCATTGATGACAAGGGTGAAATCAGGGATGCCGCATCACCGGATTTAAAACAGATAAGGAATGATTTACGGTCGAAAATGGCCGGTATCGACAGAAGGGTGAACGCGACCCTGCGCATGGCAAAGAAAGAGGGCTGGGCCGCTAAAGATGCCGAAGTGGCCATCCGGAATGGCAGACCGGTTATTCCGGTGAGCGTGGCCTATAAACGCCAGATCAATGGTTTTATCCATGATGAATCGTCCACGGGCCAAACCGTATTTGTGGAACCTGCCGAGATTTTTGAAACAAATAACCAAATCAGGGAACTGGAAAGTGCCGAACGGAGGGAAATAATCCGTATCCTTAAAGCTTTTACTGCGTTTGTCCGTCCCGAAATAGCCAATTTAATAGATGCTTACCGCTTTCTCGGCAGGATTGATTTTATCCGGGCCAAAGCAAAGTTCGCCATCGAAATTGATGCAATGCGCCCAAAGTTGTTGGACAAACAAGGCTTTGATTGGATAAATGCCACCCATCCCTTATTGTTTCTCACACATAAAAACCTCAACAAGGAAATTGTCCCGCTGTATGTAAAACTGGATGAAGAACAACGTATCCTGGTTATTTCCGGGCCCAATGCCGGAGGTAAATCCGTTTGCCTTAAAACCATTGGTTTGTTGCAGTATATGTTGCAATGTGGTTTGTTGATCCCTGTTAAAGAAGGATCCAAAGCCGGGATTTTCAAAAACCTTTTTATTGATATCGGCGATGAGCAATCGCTCGAAAACGACCTAAGCACATATAGTTCGCATTTGCTCAATATGAAACATTTTTTATTGAACGCAAATAATGACACCTTGTTCCTGATCGATGAATTTGGAACCGGGACTGAACCCGTCTTGGGTGGTGCAATCGCCGAATCGGTGTTGGAAAGACTAAATGAGAAAAAAGCTTATGGGGTAGTCACAACACATTACTCCAACTTGAAATTGATGTCAAAACCTGGCAATGGAATTATTAATGGGGCCATGATGTTCGACACCAAAGCGATGAAACCATTATACCGGTTGAAAATGGGCAATCCGGGAAGTTCCTTTGCTTTTGAAATTGCAAAAAATATTGGTTTCCCAAAACAGGTTTTGAAAAAAGCCGAAGACAAAACCGGTAAAAAACAATTGGATTTTGATGAACATCTTCAGCAGTTGGAAACAGAAAAAAGGGAATTGGCCAAAAAGCAGCAGAAGTATGAAATTGCAGATGATTTCCTAAGTGAAATGATCGACAAATATGAGAAATTGCTGAAAGATATAAGATCAAAAAAAAACGAAATCATCAGTAATGCGGGAATTGAGGCAGCCCGCTTGTTGAAGTCGTCCAATAAATTGATCGAAAACACGATCAGGGAAATAAAAGAGGCAGGGGCAGAAAAAGAGAAGACAAAGAAACTGAGAAGGCAATTGGAGGAGAAGTCAAAGGAGTTGGAAATAAAAGCCCGGACTGAAAAGAAATCTGTTGCAAAACTAAAACCCAAGGAATCAAAACCATTGGACCTTCATATTGCCAGACCTATTGCAAAAGGGGATACGGTGAAAATACTGGATCAGGGAGTGAGCGGCGAAGTGATCGAAAGAAAAGGGGAAGATGTGATTGTGGAATTCAATTCGGTCAGGTTGCGGACAACCGTTGATAAACTGGAGAAAACCAAAAGTGGCGGGAAGGCCGGGATTTCCAGATCGAACAGGAGGGGACGGCAATTAATGGACCAGCTCAATGACAAAATGGCCAATTTCAAACTTCAGGTTGATGTGCGCGGCAAAAGGGGGGAAGAAGCTATGTCGGAGATCAGGCAGTATATCGACGATTGTATTTTGTTGGGCATTTCCGAAGTGAAGATATTACATGGCAAAGGCTACGGCATCCTACGGCAACTGATACATGATTATTTGAAAACGGTTTCCCAGATAAAATCATTTGGTGATGAACATATTGAGCGGGGAGGGAATGGGATTACCATGGTGAAATTTCGTTAAGTATTAATCATTGGTTGATTTTCAAAGGATTTGACAGATCATTTGCTAATGCCCATTGCAAACTGCTAACTATGAACCTGAAGATGACAATAATACAATGTCGTTAAAGTTTTCGCTCATGGAACTTTATGAAAACAACTTCCATTGGCACTAATTTTGATAAACCGGTCGCCTTTATGGCAAATGAAACACCACATATCGTTTTAAATTACCCCAATTTTGATGAGGTTGTGGCCAACTCTTTTATCCTTGTTGACTTTTGGGCAGAATGGTGCCAGCCATGTAAGGTTTTGGAACCGATCCTGTCTGACATAGCATATGGGTTTGAAGGGAACCTGAAAATCGGGAAAGTAAACGTGGACGATAACCGGGCGTTGGCAACAAAATACGGAGTGATGAACATCCCAACCCTGATTTTGTTTAAAAACGGAAAAAGGCTCGAACAGATCACCGGCCTTCATCCTAAAGATCGAATTTTAAGTTTAATAAATAAGCATATTTAGAAATGGAATTACAAACGGCAGAATTTGGAAATACGGTAGCCATAGCAATAGCGGTACTGGTTATTGGTTTTATTTTTTATAATTTTTTGAAAACAAGAAAAAGGATGAGTGCCCCGCCTTCGGAGAACGTGAAAATACTTACCGATGACAATTTCAAACAGACCATTAATTCCGGTGTCACGTTGGTTGATTTTTGGGCGCAATGGTGTGCCCCTTGCAGGGTTCAGGGGCCAATTATCGATGAACTGGCCGATGAAATTGGCGATAAGGCAAACATCAGCAAACTTGACATCGACCATAACAAGAAAACAGCACAAATGCTGGGGATACAAAGTATCCCGACGCTGATGCTTTTCAAAAATGGGAAAGTGGTCCAAAAATTCGTGGGCGTAAAGCCAAAGGGGCAATTATTAAAAGCGGTTACCGCACAACTGTAGAACTATGGAAGAAAAGGAGAACAAAAAAGGCAAATTATTTGGTAAAATCCCTTACCTGACCGTAATCGGGATCGTAGTTGGGGTTATTGGCGGGTATTTATATTATTCACAAATAGGTTGCAATTCGGGGACCTGTGCCATAACTTCCAATCCATACATGAGCATGGGTTGGGGAGGCGCAATGGGATACCTCGTTTTTGATATGTTCAGGGGGAAGAAAAAGGATAAAAAGGAAAATTCTTAATCAGGAAAAATTTCCTTGATAACAAAATAACAATTGACGCTTATCCCTTTTCCAACAACTCCTTTTGGGCTTTCGTTAGTTTCGAAACCACCAAATCATAGGAGTCATCTATCCAGGAATAAACCAATGGATCGTCTAATAATTCATCCGGGCTTACTGTGTTCCAATGCTTTTTGCTCATATGGTATCCGGGCTTCACGGCTGGATAATGTTCGCGGAGTTCAATCGCTTTGTGAGGTTCGCATTTCAGGTTGATACTGAAATCGCTATCAGTGGGCATCAGGGCAAACATTTTTCCCAAGACCTTGAAAACAAGTGTGGTTTCATCAAATGGAAAATCTTCGGTCACCCCTTTTTTTGAAAGGCAATAATTCCTTAGTTCTTCAATGTTCATGGTTTTTTTGAGGGCTAATTTAACAATTATTGGTTTTGGTGGTTTATATTTTTCGCGATTTGGGTCGTAGTTTGATTTTTAAAGTACATTTGCGCCCCGTTTTTAGGTCGAAAAAAGTCAATTCTTTTAAAAATGAGTTGATAAAAAAAATTGATATTAATATTTATTTAGACTAATTTTGCATTAAGTTGGGGAATGTTTTTTTTAGTTTATCAGGTTATATGTTTTGTTGAACCCGTTTCTCCGTTCTTTAAAACCCATTCAACAAAACCTGGATTTCAGTTTGATTAGTCACATTTAAGCAACCAAAAAAACAAAATTTATGGGTCTGAAACAAAAAACAGCCGATCTCAAAAAGCGTATGCGCGAAGCGGTAAAAGGTGGTGGGACAAAAGCTATTGAGAAACAGAAAGCAATTGGTAAAAAGACTGCCCGCGAAAGGATCCTTGCTATCCTTGATCCCAAGTCGTTTCACGAATACGATATGTTTGTAAAACATGCTGGAACCGATTTCAACATGGACAAAAAGTTCCTGCCAGGTGATGGCGTTATTACCGGAACGGGCACCATCAGTGGCCATCCCGTATGTATCTATGCACAGGATTTTACAGTGGCCGGGGGCTCCCTTGGTTGGGCACATGCAAAAAAAATAACCAAGATCATGGATCACGCCATGAAATTGAAAATTCCTATTATCGGGATCAACGATTCAGGAGGAGCCCGTATCCAGGAAGGGGTAAATGCCCTCGCCGGTTATGGTGAAATTTTTTATAGGAATACCCAGGCATCAGGTGTAATACCACAAATTTCGGTTATCCTCGGGCCTTGTGCAGGTGGTGCGGTTTATTCGCCGGCACTTACCGATTTTGTTTTTGTGGTGGACGGTGTTTCAAAAATGTTCATTACCGGTCCCGAGGTCATCAAAACGGTTTTGGGCGAGGAAATCTCCATGGAAGACCTTGGTGGGGCAAAAGTCCATTCCGAAATTACCGGAAATGCACATTTCTATGCTGAAAGCGAAGAAGAGTGTTTTTATCAGATAAAGGAACTGGTTAGCTTTATTCCCTGGAACAATGAGATCAAGGCGACCCCTTACCCAAAGAAATCACCAAAGACCAGAAAATTCAACATACCCGATATTATCCCTGCCGACCCGCGTCAACCTTATGATGTAAGGCATATTGTCAAAGCAATAACGGACGATTCCGAGTTTTTTGAAATCCAGGAATTGTTTGCGGCCAATATTGTTATCGGTTTTGGGCGTATCTCTGGACAAACTGTTGGCTTTGTGGCCAATCAACCGCTGGTACTTGCCGGTGTCCTCGATGTGGATTCATCCGATAAGGCAGCACGTTTTATCCGCTATTGCGATTCGTTCAACATTCCCCTTGTTACCTTGGTTGACCTTCCAGGATATTTACCTGGAGTTGATCAGGAACATGCAGGTGTTATCCGTCACGGGGCCAAATTGCTGTATGCATATTCCGAAGCCACAGTTCCAAAGATTACCGTAATTATGCGGAAAGCCTATGGTGGTGGTTATATAGCCATGTGTTCCGCACATTTGCGCGCCGATTTTGTTTGCGCATGGCCTACCGCAGAGATTGCCGTTATGGGTCCCGAAGGTGCCGCAAATATTATTTTCAGGAACGAAATCAAAAATGCCGAGAATCCTGAAGAAATGAGGAAGCAAAAAGTGAAAGAGTACAAGAACAAATTTGCCAACCCCTATGTGGCAGCGGCATATGGATATGTTGATGCGGTTATCGAACCTTATGAAACGAGGAAGTTTATCGTGCATGCACTTGAGGTTTCCGACCATAAGGATATTATAGGACCCAAAAAGAAGCATGGTATTCCCCCATTTTAGAAACTTGAAAACAGAACTTTTTATTAACAAATCCTAACTTTTTTTTATGGAAAATATAAAAGAGAAACCTGTGGAAACAAAACGACATTCATATAAAAGTTTACTCGTTGAGAACATTAAATACCGTACCCATCTTACCAAGAAGTACATAAACCGTTCACTCTATAAGCCTGTTGACGAAAAGATGATCCATGTTTTTATTCCGGGAACGATAGTGAAGATATTTGTAAAGAAAGGGAAAAAGGTAAACGAAGGGGAACGTTTGCTTGTTTTTGAAGCCATGAAAATGAACAACGATATCCTTTCCCCTGTGGATGGGGTCGTCGAGAGCGTAAATGTCAAGGTTGGTGATAAAGTGACCAAGCAGCAGATAATAATAGAGTTAAAATAGGTCAGTTTTGATAAATTGTGTTAAGATGAAGTTGAAGTTTTTTTCTTCTCTTTTGGGCTTGTTGATTGTTTCCTCAATGAGTTTTGCCCAAAATGATAGCATTGTCGCCGATAATGCCGAGCCTGCTTATTTGTGTGGTACTGTTGAAAGAAATGCTTTGCAGACCGGCGATTTTGGGGATTTGTTTTTTGGGGAATACGCAAATTACAAACCCGACCAGGATATTTTGAACAAGTTGAAAAAGGATTTGTTTTCGCATACGCTTACGGTTGTTTTGGGGACATGGTGCCAAGATAGCCAGGAACAAGTCCCTCGGATGTACAAGGTTTTGGATAAAATGGATTATAACACTTCTTTGATCCGGCTTATATGTGTAGATAAAGAAAAAACCGGATGTGATACCGATGTTTCCGATTTGAATATTGAAAGGGTTCCGACTTTTATTTTTTATGAAGATGGAAATGAGGTTGGCAGGATTGTTGAAACGCCGGAACATTCCCTTGAAAACGATATGTTGAAAATTCTTTCCAAATAACTTTCCCTATCGCTGAGTTCTCAAAAAATACCTCAAAAGAAGATTGGACAATGAAAATTTTTACTACCGTTGATGAAATAAGACCCCATCTTAAGACAATGAGGGACAAGGGTAAAACGATTGGTTTTGTCCCAACAATGGGCGCACTTCATGAAGGGCATTTGTCACTCATTAGGGAGGCCCAACAGGATTCCGATTATGTGGTAGCAAGTATTTTTGTGAACCCGGAACAATTTAATAACAAGGAAGACCTTGAAAAATATCCCCGTACAAAAAATGCGGATATTACCAAGCTTGAAGAAGCGGAATGCGATGTTTTGTTTTATCCTTCCGTTGAGGAAATTTACCCAACGGAAGATGAAACCGTATTTGAATTTGGGAACCTTGACAAAGTAATGGAAGGGAAGTTCCGCCCGGGTCATTTTCAGGGCGTTGCAAAAGTTGTGAAGAGGTTGTTTGATATTGTTGAACCGCAAAAGGCTTTCTTTGGGATGAAGGATTATCAACAAATGGTTATCATCCATAAACTTACCAAAGATCACAATTTGCCTG
Source organism: Chlorobiota bacterium (assembly GCA_013151015.1). Classification (GTDB taxonomy): domain Bacteria; phylum Bacteroidota; class Bacteroidia; order Bacteroidales; family JAADJA01; genus JAADJA01. The sequence continues at coordinate 51,719 of JAADJA010000117.1, read as the reverse complement.
TGGAGATTGTCCCCTGCCCAATTGTCAGGGAGGAAAACCAATTGGCCATGAGCTCCCGCAACGAAAGGCTTACAGAGCAACAAAGGAAGGAAGCTGCATTGATTTACAAGACTTTGAAAATGGTGAAAATCCAATCGGGGTTTATGCCTATTTTGGAAATGAAGGATACCGTCGAACGAAAGATCAACAAGAGCAAAATGATGCAACTCGAGTATTTTGAGATAGTGGATATGTATTCCCTTAAGATACTGAATGCCTGGGCCGAAAGCAACAATATCATTGCTTGCATTGCAGTTCATGTTGGAGAAGTGAGGTTAATAGACAATATGATATTATTTTCGTAATTTTGCCGCACGATGCAAATAGAAGTACTAAAATCGAAGATACACAAGGCCACCATCACGCAATCCGACCTTAATTACATCGGAAGCATTGCGATAGACGAGGTTTTGATGGATGCGGCCAACCTCATCGAGAATGAGCGGGTGCACATATACAATATCACGAATGGGGAGCGGTTTGATACATATATAATACTTGGTGAAAGGGGCTCTGGGATTATTTCCCTAAACGGTGCCGCAGCCCGAAAAGTGGCCATAGGAGATAAGATAATCATTGTTTCTTACGCTTCCATGGATTTTGAAAAAGCCAAACAATTTAAACCCATTATCATTTTTCCTGATGATGATAACAAACTGAGATAATTTTTGAAAAAGAAACTCTTAAACTTTTTTAAAGTAGGATTTTTTTTGGGGCTGGGTATTTTTCTTATCTGGCTCTTTTTGCATAATCTTACTGCCAATGAAAGAAAAGAGATTTTGGATTCGTTTACCGGGGCAAATTATTGGTGGATAGTTGCTTCGATTTTCCTTGCCCTGCTGAGCCATATCAGTCGTACTATCCGATGGTCGATGCTGTTGGAGACCATGGGTTACGAACCCCGGTTCAAGAATTCCTTTTTGGCCGTGATGATCGGTTATTTTGCAAATCTTGCCCTGCCAAGGCTTGGCGAGGTCAGCCGTTGCGGTATCCTGACGAAATATGAAAAAATCCCCCTGCAAAAATCATTCGGTACCGTTGTGACCGAAAGGGCCGTGGATTTATTGAGCCTTTTCATTGCATTCCTGATCACTTTTGCATTACATCTGGATAAATTAAAGATTTTCAAAAGAACGAAAATGTATCATAAGGTCGTTGAAAGGTATGAAAGTATTGATAATCCCATTTGGTTTTATGTGATCAGTTTCCTGATTTTGGCTGTTGTGATTGCTTTGCTTTATTTTATTGGCAAGAAAATATCACACACAAATTTCTACAAAAAGCTTAAAAGAATTGTTCTGGGATTTTATGAGGGGATAAAATCATTGATGAAGATCAAAAGGCCATTTTGGTTTATATTTCATTCGGTGTTTATATGGTGCATGTACCTTGGGATGACTTGGCTCGTGTTTTTCAGTCTTCCCGAAACAAGTCATTTGGGCCTGGATGTGGCATTGGCAGTTATGGTATTTGGTTCTGTCGGGATAATAATTATTCAGGGCGGAATTGGGATTTATCCCTGGATTGTTGCTGAAATACTGGCTTTGTTCGCAATTTCCCAGACCACCGGATATGCTATGGGCTGGTTGTTGTGGACAGGTCAAACCCTGATGATTATTATTGCCGGGATTGTTTCGATGATCCTTCTTCCAATTTTAAATCGTGACACATATGAAAAATCTTGAATTTATCGAAAAGAAAATCCTTGACAGGAAAACGCTTTCTTCGCTCCTTGCCGTTTGGAAATTCAAAGGGAAAAAAGTGGTTTTCACAAATGGATGTTTCGATATTCTCCATCTTGGACATATTGATTATTTGTCGAAGGCAAAAGACCTTGGGGATGTACTTTTAATTGGCTTAAATACGGATTCTTCGGTAAGGAGGTTGAAAGGGGAGAGCCGCCCAGTGGTAAATGAACAAGCCCGGGCAAAATTGCTGGCTTCCCTGTTTTTTGTGGATGCGATTGTCCTTTTTGACGAAGATACTCCTTACGAATTGATAAAAACCGTGCAGCCTTCTGTTTTGGTGAAAGGCAGTGATTATGAGGAGGAGGATATTGTGGGTTATGATATTGTGAAAGCCAATGGCGGTAGTATCAAAACCCTTGATTTTTTGAAAGGATATTCCACGAGTTCAATTATTGAAAAACTGAAAAATGGCTAAAACGAAGACTACTTTTTTCTGTCAGAATTGCGGTGCCCAATCGGCAAGGTGGATAGGCAATTGCCCGTCTTGTGGGGAATGGAACACCTATGTGGAGGAAGTAGTAAAAAAGGAAACAGGTAAAAACCAGCTACCAGTTCGAAAAGCATCGGCTTCATTGCCGAAAAAAATTACTGAAATAGAACAAGGATCAGAAGTACGCATTGATACAAATAATGCTGAGTTCAACCGTGTTCTTGGTGGTGGACTTGTACTTGGATCCCTTGTATTGATAGGAGGGGAGCCTGGAATTGGAAAGTCCACGTTGATGTTGCAGGTCGCCCTCAATTTTAAAAACCTGAAAGTACTTTATGTTACGGGCGAGGAGAGCGAACAGCAAATAAAGATGCGATCGGAAAGGGTCGGTTCCCAAAACCCTGATTGTTATATTTTGACGGAAACCCACACACAAAGTATTTTTCAACATATCGAAAACCTGACACCGGGATTGGTTATTATTGATTCTATTCAAACATTACATACAGATATTATTGAATCATCTGCCGGGAGTATATCCCAGATAAGGGAATGTGCAGCCGAGTTCCAGAAGTTTTCAAAACTAACGGATGTACCGGTTATTCTGATTGGGCATATTACAAAAGACGGAGGCCTTGCCGGGCCTAAAATCCTGGAACATATGGTGGACACGGTACTCCATTTTGAAGGGGAACGAAACTATGGCTATCGGATTTTGCGGGCGGTGAAAAACCGTTTTGGCTCCACATCCGAGTTGGGCATATTTGAAATGCAAAGCAATGGTTTACGCGAAGTTGCAAATCCTTCCGAAATCCTTTTGTCACACCGTGAAGATAATTTGAGTGGAATAGCAATTGCCGCCATGGTAGAGGGGATGCGGCCCATGATGATAGAAACCCAGGCGTTAGTGAGTTCTGCGGCTTATGGAACGCCTCAGCGTTCTTCCACCGGTTTTGATGCCCGCCGATTGAATATGTTGTTGGCAGTTTTGGAAAAAAGGAGCGGTTTCAGGATGGGCACAAAAGATGTTTTTCTAAATATTGCCGGGGGAATCCGTGTGGACGACCCGGCCATTGATTTGGCGGTGGTCGCTGCCATCCTCTCTTCCTCCGAAGATATTTCGATCGACCAGAACATTTGCTTTGCCGGGGAAGTGGGCCTGTCGGGCGAGATACGTTCGGTGAACCGCATTGAACAGCGCATTGCCGAAGCCGATAAACTGGGGTTCGAGAAAATATTCATCTCCAAATATTCCCTAAAAGGGATCGACCTGAAAAAACTCAATATCGAAGTAATCCCCGTGGGGAAAATCGAAGAGGTGCTTGGAAAGTTGTTTGGTTAGTATAAAAACCCAAAAAGCCAAAGTGGGATTTTATTGAAAATGCCCACCTCAATGTCACCAACAGCAAGGAACGCATTTTCGGTTTCCTCGATTTGATCAATGCTTTTGTTTTCCCTCCCCAACTTCTACAATATATTTGTTGTTCAACGTAAAGTCCCTGGTCTCGGGAAAAGTCACATCGCTGATGCTTGCCATTTGACTGAAAGAAAATTTCGCGCATTGTCCCTTTATTGATTTGATATGGTTCAAGAGCAAAAGCAAGCTTGGTGTTTGAAATGTTAAGAATTGAGGTTTATTTGTAATTAGCTATTTGGGATTTTCGTGCAAGCACTATTTAAGATGCTCCTGGTATTCCTTGTTCCGCTCCACAAAAAGCTGTACGGCAGAACATGTCGGGACAATCTTTTTATTGTTTGAAACGGCATAGTCGAGACCTTCACGGATAATTTCCATGGCCAAGCCCCTTCCCCTTAATTCGGGCGGAACGTAAGTGTGGTAAAAAACCATACTGTCTTCATCCTGTACCATATATTCCAAACGGCATTCAAGCCCATCGACTATTTTGAAGAATTTATTGTTTTCGTGCTGAATAGAATCGCTCATTGTTTTAAAGTTTAATTGGTGAAACGAAACCGGTCAGGAATTGTTTTAAGGGATCAAGAAATCGAAATTATCCTGAAGCTGTTGTGCCGATAATTCTTCAATAGTTACCTTGTTCATGTAAACCGTTTCCAAAGGATGTGAAAGGGAATCGACTTCAACCTGTGAAATTTCAAAAATCACATCCATCCCGGAAAAAACAAATCCAAAAACCGAATATTTCCCATCAAGAATATCTTCTTCACCATTAGGGTCGGAAACGATATAAAATTGCGAACCGTTCGAATCCCTGTCAGGGTTTATTGCATCCGACATACGGGCTGCCCCAACAGCGCCATAGACATGGTTTAATCCCGGGATAATTTCGGCAGGAAGTGTGTAGCCGGGGCCTCCAAAACCATCTCCCTGTGGATCGCCTCCCTGGATAACAAAATCGTAAACCACACGGTGAAACGTAAGGCTGTCATAAAATCCTTCTTCTGTAAGGCCCAGGAAATTTTGACGGTGCAAAAAGGTTTGGGCATACAGCCAAATACGGAAATCGCCAAAATCGGTCTCCACTTTTATTGTTGGGTAAACCATACTGATATGGATGGTATCCGACTTGGATGATTCACATTTTTCTACCCTCACCCAGTATGTCCCAACCGTATCAATGGTGATGGTTTGGGTGGTTTCTCCGGTTGACCAAAGATATGTAGCGCCCGCATTGCCCGCATCTGCGATTAAGCTGTCGCCATAGGTCAGGGTTTTGTCGCTGCCAATATTCACGGAAGTAACGCCGTCACAGGTTTCTTCCTCCTCCTTTTTGCAGGAAACAATGATAAAGCCAAGTGCAAAAAGCAATAGTAATCCGTTTTGTAAAGTTTTCATAATGCTTGATTTAATTAGAGTTTTTTTCTTAAAAACCCTGTTGATAAATTATACCAGTTTTGGGGCTCGTGCTTCATCATCCAAAACATTAATTTGGTAAAAAACCACGGGTATTCCCTGAACAATCTAAAGATTGCCCCTGATTCGACCGTATAGCGCGCATCCAGTCTGTTCCTGATCTTGAATAATTCCCCGGTGGACAAATGCCTGGTTTTTACATTGGCCGCATAATGGTTGTATTTCGAGTAATCATCAATATTGGTTACGAGTCCCTCTTTCAACAGTTCATCCCGGAGCTCGGTTTTCAAATGAGGCGTCAGGATATTGAACAATTGGATATCGACCCCGATTTTTTTGGCATAATCAAAATTCCTTACGAGGTCTTCCTTCTTGTCATCGGGGTTGCCAAAAATGAAACCTCCCACGACCAGTATTTTGTTTTCCTTGAGTTGCTTCACCACAATTTCAGTATCAGTCGTTGTGAGCTGGTTGCTTTTGTGCATGAATTCCAGGTTGTCGTCCGAAGCGTTTTCAATACCGAGAAAAACGATTTTTGTCCCGGCGCGGGCCATTGCGGGCGCCAGGTCTGGGCTTCTGCGAAATCCCCTCACATTGGCCTGCACGGCAAAAGTCATGTTCAGTTTTGCCCGGGTTATTTCGTTGCTGAGCTCCACAAGCCTTTTTGGGTCGATGGTGATATTGTCATCGGTGATGAAAATGGCTTCGGTGCCATGGCGTTTAGTATCTTCCAAATCCATGATAATCCTATCGATGGAAAACTTTCGGAAAGATTTGCCATACATGTTCCTGATGCTGCAAAAATTGCAACTATACACACAGCCCCTTGAGGTTTCGATCACATCTCCCGGTTTGCCAAGGATATGAAAGCCTTTCTGGAATATCCGTGCACTTCTCAAAGGAATCTTGATATCTTCCACATCCAGGAGTTTTTCAGGTCGTGGGTTATCAAAAACTTTTCCGTTGGATTTATAAGTAATGCCAGGGACTTTTGTGAAATCATGCCCATTGTTCAAAGCTTTTATCAATTCATTAAAAGGGACTTCGCCTTCGCCGTTGATCAGGAAATCGAAATAATCCATGTCATTGCCCAAAACGATATTTTCGCTATCCGCAGTAGCATGGTAACCCCCAAGGATATTGATTGCATTGGGCAAAAGTTTCCTGGTAAGTTTTGCAAGGCCAAGGGCAGTATGATATTGAAAACTCATCGAAGTGAAGCCCACCACATCGGGCCTGTAATCCTCAAGGATTTTTTGCAAAGCTTTTTGGGGGTTCCTGTCCTTTACGACAAGGTCGGCAATTTTGATTTCGGCCAATCCTTCGTCCAGGTTGGCCGCAAGTGAAGCGAGATTGAGACTGGGTATTTTTGTCAGGCGGTTGAAGCCCATTACAGTCCGTGGATTTCCAACAAGTAATATGCGCATGTGTAGATTCTAATTTTTCCCAAAAATAGGGAAATTTGAAAAACCAAAGCAAATCAAATATTTAAAATGTTTTTTTTGGTGATATAATAATATTGTTCAGTTTTGTGAAATTTGTTTTGTGGGATTTCGTGTTTTTGAGTTTTTGTGGCAAAATAGATTCCTTAACTTTGCAGAAAATCATTTACTCATGAAAACTATCATCTGGATTACAGCAATTATCATTATTTTGGCCATTGTTTACTTTCTTGGCCCAAAACCTGCAAAACCAAATTTGAATGCGAAAATTAGTGAAAACATCACATCCGATCTGGAAAAGCTGGAGCAGGAAATCATCCAATCCGAAAAGGCAACCCCAAACCTGAAAGAAGACAACGAGGCAAGGATAATCTGGGCCAATCCCGAAAAGAAAGAAAAGACAGAATTTGTCGTGGTTTATCTGCATGGGTTTTCGGCAAGTTTCAAAGAAGGTTTCCCGGTAAATGAGGATTTTGCAAAAAGGTATGGTTGCAATATGTACGGTGCACGGTTGTTTGGCCATGGACTGAGCGATAAAGAGGCCTTGGTTGACCTTACTCCTGAAAACTATTTGGAATCGGCCAAACATGCCGTGGCCATTGGAAGAAAATTGGGGGATAAGGTAATCCTGATGAGCACATCAACCGGAGGGACACTGTCATTGGCCATTGCTGCCGAAAACCCCTGGATCCATTCCCTGATACTTTATTCACCAAATATTGATGTGGCAGATAAATCCGCCAATATATTTTCCAAACCCTGGGGAATGCAGATTGCAAGGTTGATAAAAGGGAAATACAATGAATATGACGACCCGCCCGAAGTGCAAAAGTACTGGCAGTCGAAATACCGCCTGGAAGCGGTGCAGGCAATGAAAGGCCTGGTGGATGCAACCATGACCGAAGAAACTTTTTCAAAAGTGGAGCAGCCATTGTTTCTTGGTTATTACTACAAAAACGAAAAAGAAAAAGACCCCACCGTTTCCATTGATCGCATGTTGGAAATGTTCGACCAGGTTTCGACCCCGGAAAACGAAAAATGGAAAATAGCCTTCCCCAATGCAGGTGTCCATCCCATCCCATCAGGAATCCTGTCAAAAGATGTTAAAACCGTTGAAGAAAAAACCTTTGAATTTGCCGAGAAGGTTTTGGGGATGAAGGTGGTTGGGGAGCAACAACAATAATACGATGATAGCGGCCAAAACCCAATCAATCGTTCCGTCATTGCGGGCAAGTGGGTTGGGATGTGTGTTGGCGCATCGCAATCCATCGGAAGTTACGGCAGCCATTTGCAAATAAATGTTGGTTGCCTTTCATTTCAAACCACTGCTTTAAGTTGATGTTGTCACCAACTTGACCCCTTCCTTTTTGCAATTATACTGCATATTTACAATCAGTTAAAATTTATCCACTATATATTTAAGTGGGAATTGTGCATGCGTTATGATTTGATCGACGCCTGTTGGTGACAACACCAACAGGGGGCAGGGGGACTTCTATTAATTACAACAGATAATCAAAATAGTTTTTATTGTTAATTATTGAAAATGAAGATCCGGGGTAAGCTTTGATAAAATCAGCCGGTGGTTTTACATTGCCTTTCCTCCATTTGAATTCGAATGCATAGAGTTTGCCATCATATTCCTCTATCAGGTCAATTTCTTTTTGTTGATAGGTCCTCCAGAAATACATATTCACTTTTTTGCCTTTTGCCTGATGATAATTCATTCGGCTGATCAGGCAATAATTTTCCCACAGCGCTCCTATATCGGTACGGTTTTCAATATGTGCATAGTTTTGTATCAGACTATTGCGAATCCCAAGATCAAAAAAATAATATTTTCTACTTCTTGCAATTTCTTTACGTAGGTTACGGCTAAAAGAAGGCAATGAAAACAAAACAAATGATTTTTCGAGGAGCATTAAATATCTTTGTACCGTTTCAACAGAAACCTTTAGCAGATTGCTGAGTTCTCTATACGAAAGCTCATTCCCAAGTTGAAGTGCTATTGCCTTAAGCATTTTTACCAAAGTATCGGAACGCCGGATATTTTCAAATTGCAAGATATCACGAAATAGATAATCACTGCTAAGTTCGTCAAGTAATTGGATTTGCTGGTCTTCATTCCTGTCAACAATATCGGGATAAGTCCCAAACCTAAGAAAATCGGGTAATCTTTCATCAAGGGATAAAAGATCATGTTTGTCCGACAATTCCAATAGTGAAAGGGGCAACATCAGGAATTTTACATTTCTTCCGGTTAAAGGTTCGCTTATTTTATTAGAAAGTTCAAAGCTGCTCGAACCGGTCGCAATATATTGCCTTTCAGGGTAAGTATCAACCAATAGCTTTAACATTTCACCAATTTGCCTCACTTTCTGAGCTTCATCAAAAACAACAAGCCGGGCATTACCAATAATCTTGTTAATCCTTTCCAGATTGAGTGATGAAATCAATTCATTTACATTTTGCCTTTCGCAGTTCAGGTATTTTGCACCCGGATTAAGCTTGACTATTTCATTTACCAGGGTTGTTTTCCCAACTTGCCTCGGGCCATACAGAATAATAACTTTCCCTTGAAATAACCAGGCTTGTATCTTATCAAGTAAAGTGCGCTTATAAAAAGCCTTGTCCATAATATACAAATTTGTCAGATAAACCTGACAAATTTAATAAAATATGTCGAGTTAACCTGACAAATTTCAAAATAATTTCAAATATATTTATATTTTTTGTTTGATCAACTCCTGTTGGTGTTGTCACCAACAGGAGAAGTATAAACAGTAAAATAACGATAGCGGTCAAAAACCAATTAACTGCCCCGTCATCCTATGTTTGCATTTTCAAATAAAACAAAAGTATTAATTTTGAATAATGTTAAACAACCAGAAGGAAAAAGGAGAAAGATAAAGACTATTGTCCGTCATCCGGTTCTAAAACCAGTTCGCAATGTTGGCCCCTTTCTATGCTCACAAACAAGCATGGACGCTTGTCTCATTTTAAACAAAATCAGGATGTAGCAAGCGTTCACGCTTGCGATAATTTAATGCCATACTCTAACAAGGACGCTTGTTTCATCCTAAATAAAGTCCTTGAACTTGATCTTTGTAATGATCCGCAATCCGTTTCGGGCAATCAACTCGGTTTTTGGGCGGGCCACGATCCCTTCGGCGGCAAAATCACCCCAAATCGAATTAAAGCCTTTTTTGGCTTTATTGACCATTTCCTTGAGAGTTCCTTCGCCAATAATCGGAACTACATCCAAACCAAATTTTTTGGCAATGTCTTCAATATCTTCCCGTTTAAGCCACCATTCGCCAATACGGATGTCGAACAGAACAAAGCTTTGGTCTTTTCGGTAATTTCCTCCGCCTTTTTGGATTTTAGGGCCGTAACCTTCGCCATACATACAAACTTCAGCATCATTGAACAGCTCTTTGAATGTTTCTATTTGAGGAAGGAAGATTTCGTTCAGTTTATTTACAAGCGATGCCTGGATCAGGGCCTTGTCGGTTTTGCCCCCAAATGTTATTTGCCCGTTTTCAAACATTACACGGATGTTGGTTCCATCCACCTTTTCGGTAAAAACCCAGGTGTTATGTTGCAGGTAATCCAGCTCGGGCGTGGCAAATTGCCCAATGAGCAAGGATTTGTAGTTCGTTTGCGGGTCCCTTGCATATACGGTTGGTATTTTGTGGTATGTTTTCATCTGCTTTTGTTTTTCCAATTAGTTTATTTCTTGTCTAATCGCCGCTAATGTGCTAATAACTATTAGTGCATTAGCGGCATCCTTGCGTATCTCCGGCACGTGCGGGATTGTTTTGACATGGGTGTTTCATTTTTTTTAAGATTTAAAACCAAAGATAAGTTTTTTTTGATAACAGATAATTAAAATTCCATTTCCACGACCAAGGGACAATGGTCGGAGTGCATGGCATCGGGCAATATCAAAGCCCTTGTCATTTTGCTTTCCATTGGTTTTGATACCATATGATAGTCAATGCGCCAACCGAGGTTTTTCGCACGGGCATTGGCACGGTAGCTCCACCATGTGTAATTGTGGGGTTCATCGTTAAAATAGCGGAACGAATCGATAAAACCGGAACCTATGAATCCTGAAATCCATTCCCTTTCCTCGGGCAAAAAACCTGAATTTTTGGCGTTACGGATTGGGTCGTGAATATCAATGGGCTTGTGGCAGATATTATAATCACCCGAAATTATGAGCTTGGGCCTTTCCTTTTTCAGTTCGTTGATGTAATTTTGGAAATCTTCCAACCACTGCATTTTGAAAGCCTGCCGCAAATCACCGCTGGAACCCGAAGGATGGTAAACACTGATTACCGAAACATCGCCATAATCTGCCCGGATCATCCTCCCTTCATCATCGTATTTATTAATGCCCATGCCGTATTCCACATGGTCGGGTTCTGTTTTCGAAAGGATGGCCACACCACTGTACCCCTTTTTCTGTGCAGAATAAACAAATGTTTTATAACCCAGTTCTGCAAATTCAAAAACAGGGATTTGATCGGGCTGGGCCTTGGTTTCCTGAATGCAAATGATGTCGGCATCCGCGGCCTTCATCCAATCCAGGAAGCCTTTTCGCACGGCAGCCCTTATGCCGTTCACATTGTATGATATTATTTTTTTCATGAATGGGTATTTATTGCAAATGTAGGATTATTCGCAATTCCACTACGGATAATTTAGTTTTTATCCGCAGTTTATTGCGAATAAATAGGTGTTTGTCCGCAATTGGCTTGTATGTGATTTAACGCATTTAGCCAATAATTAATAAATGAACTTATTCTTCGCTTAATCCTAATTTTAAAGTAATTTCGCCGCCGATTATGGAAAAGCATTCTTTTATCGAACGGTTTTATTCCTGGAGGATCAAACACATTACCGACAAGCAGTTCATTATGCTGTTGAGTGTTGTAATTGGCTTCATGAGCGGGATGGCGGCAGTTTTTATTAAAAATTCCGTTCATTTCATCCAGCATTTCCTCACCGGGTGGACGAACGACGATGCCTATAATTATTTATATATTGCATTGCCGGGGATAGGTATCCTCTTGGTGATGATTTTCATAAAATTCATTCTAAAGCAGGGGATAGGCGATGGTGTGCCCAATGTTTTGTATTCCATTTCAAAGACCAGCGGATTGATGAAACCCCATAATATTTATTCGTCCGTAATTGCCAGTGCCATCACTGTGGGTTTTGGCGGTTCGGTGGGACTTGAAGGCCCGACTGTTGCCACCGGGGCCGCCATTGGTTCCAATACAGGCCGGGTGCTCCATCTGAATTACAAGCAAATTGTTTCCTTGCTGGGTTTTGCCAGTGCCGGCGCCATGGCAGCCATTTTCAAAGCACCGATTGCGGCCATTGTTTTTGCCCTTGAGGTCATCATGCTCGACCTTACAATGGCTTCGCTGGTACCTTTGCTCCTTGCCTCGGTTACTGCTGCGCTCACATCTTATTTTTTCCTCGGGCAAAATGTGCTGTACCCGTTTGAGGTAACCGAATCGTTTAAGCTGTCCCATGTGTTGATGTATATACTTTTGGGCGTTTTCACCGGTTTTGTTTCCGTATATTTCATACGGATCATGGATTATTTCGGTAAATTCTTTGAGGGGTTAGCCAGTTGGTGGGTCCGGTTGGCCTTGGGCGCTTCGGTTTTGGGTTTGCTGTTGTTTTTGTTCCCGTCCTTATACGGTGAGGGCTACCGGTCAATAAACCTGGCCCTTCACGGTGATTACCAATATATCTTTGAACAAAGTATTTTTTACGACTACCGCGACAATTTCCTTATTGCCATTGGGCTGTTGCTCGTAATCAGTTTGCTGAAAGCAGTTGCGGCTTCTGCAACCTTTGGCAGTGGTGGTGTTGGTGGTATTTTTGCCCCAACACTTTTTACGGGCGCCAATTTCGGGCTTTTCTTTGCCCTTTTCATGAACCACTTTCATCTGGCCGATATCCCCGTTACCAATTTTGCTTTGGTGGGTATGGCCGGGATGATCGCTGGGGTGATCCGTGGGCCATTGACTGCCATTTTCCTTATCGCTGAAATCTCTGGGGGCTATGAACTGATCATGCCCCTTATGATAGTTTCCACAATTTCGTATGCAAGCAGCAAGTTATTTGAGACCGATTCTGTTTATACCATCCAGCTTGCCAAGAAAATTGATTTGATCACACATCATAAAGACAAAGCGGTTTTGTCGCTTATGAATATCGATTCTTTGATCGAAACGAATTTCATGACCATAAACCCCAATGCCACCCTTGGCGATTTGGTGAAGGTAATCGCCGATTCCACACGAAATATTTATCCCGTAATCGACAAGGACCAAAACTTAAAGGGACTGATATTCCTTGATAGGGTGAGGCACATTATGTTCAACCATGAAATGTACGGCAAAGTGCTCGTGAAAAACCTGATGTTCATGCCGACCACTATCGTGAATTATGAGGACAAAATGGAGGAGGTCGCCCATAAATTCCAACATTCGGGAAAATATAACCTTGTGGTTTTGAAGGATGGGAAATACCTTGGTTTTGTATCCAGGGCCAATGTCTTTTCAAAATACCGGGAATTGCTAAAGGATATTTCAGAGCATTAACCGAGGGCCATAAATATTTTCCTATTCCTCAAGTCCGATATCATCACTGATTTTCTTTACTTTAAATGCCAGGACAAGTAGCAGCGTCCCGACAATCAAGGCTAAAATCCCGGATATTACAACAATGAACTTGGCCGATTGGTAAGGATTGTAAAAAAGGACAAATCCAAATATCAATGAAATGATGGCATTTATGATGGTGATGTTTTTTTGGTAAGGTGATAATTTGACTTTGGCCACAATAAGGAACTGTGAGATCCCAAGGATAATGGCCCAAACACCAACGATGATCACAAACACCTCAAGGGTTGCCTGTGTGTTGAACGTAATCAACCCGCCAACAATAAGCATTAGCAACGCCCAAATCAAATCCCCAAAATAGGGGAGTTTTTTCCCGATTTTCTGAATAGATGCTATAAGCATTCCCGCCCCGACAACAAGGATAAATATCCCGATATAGGTAAGGATACCAATGATTGCAGCACCGGGCACGAACAGTGCCAGTATCCCGTAAAGTATTGCAATTGCCCCGTTCAGTGCGATTTGGGGCCAGGAAAAAATAATCGTTGTGTTCATGGTGATTTTTCTGTAAAATTAATGAAATTATTGAACATGGAATTTTGCAAATAGTTATTGGGTGTACGACAAATTCCCTTTTTGTAGCCCCTAAAGTCCCTAAATGGGATTTTGAATTGTTATACCTTATATGTAAACTGATAAATGAAAGACGGAAACCATGAAAACACTGTGGAAAGAAAGTGCAGGAGGGGCGCTGGTTAGGAATGGCGCCCCGGCCTTGCATACAAAGGTTGTAGATGAGAAAATTGAAATATGAAGTTGTTTATTCTCTTTGTTGTTTGATACATCTTACGGGCAATCCCATGGCACGTTCCTGTAAACGGGGAATAGCTTCATCACTACTAAAAAATACACTATATGCTTTGTCTTCGTTTGAAGTTGAAGTCCATATCAGGCTTCTCTTTCCCGCTTGTTGGTATGAGCCATCAGAGAAATTGCGAAACCCTGAGGCCGGGATTTTTAGCGGTGAATTGAATGCTTCCCATAAGGAACCCAGGTTCGATATTACTTCGCCCCATTCATTCAAAGTTGGTATGCGCCATCCTTCGGGGCAAGGATTGTTTTGCCAAAGGCTGTCGTTTTGAGGTGCCCGCCAGTCATAGGGGGGATTGTTACTTGTCGTAAAACTGCCTATTCCCGGATTGTCGATTCCTGAAACCAAAAAGGAAACCTGGCTCCCGTAATCTTCATGTCCGTCCATCGTGCGGCCCCATTGAAAATACATGCCATATCCCAATCTGTCGTTCAATGATTTTGGTACTTCAACAGCACCCAGGTTCCTATCGAGCCAGCACCTTTTTTCATAGTAAACGGTTTTATAGATCAAGCCTTTGTGAACAATAACTCTTCCATCGCAGTCTTTATTGGTCCCTGTTTGTGATTTACCGGATGTTAAAGTGTCTTTTTCGTTTTTTGGCGGGAAATTTTTAGGGCCTGCAAAGACGGATAACGAAATGCTTGTCATCAATAATACTAAAAATATGGCTTTGGATACGGAAATGGATTTTTGAAATTGGAAAAAAGCAATATGGGTTTTATTTGTTTTCATCAGCATAGAAAAAGTACATAATTCTCGATCGTAATTCGGTAAGCTTTTACTGCAATATGGCTGTTGGGTTTCGGAAATCCGTACTGTCAGGGGTGGACAAAAAGTGGACGTGTGAAAGGTATTTTGAAATTCCAGCAATTGGAGCAAATGAAATGCTTGTTTTTAAAAGTGATTTCAATTGTTGCCTTTTCGAGTTATGAATTGGGAAATCAGGGTTGGACAACAACCGTATCCGACAGATATCCACAGGCTCCAAAGAAGCCGGTTGCCCCTTCGCTTAGATTGGTATAGGTGTTGGCCCGGTACGTATCGAAAACCCCGCCACGCCAATCGGTTTCGGCCAACATGGTCCGAAGAAATTCTGCATATTGTTCGGAGATGGAATATTTCTCCAATACGATTTGTGTTCCAGCAGGAAAGTAAACCGTTTCATATCCCGATAAAAACAAACCGTTCACATCAATGGAAGGAAGGGAGTAAAAGGCAAGACGGGCTTTTTTCGTGCCATTGGGCGCAAAAACGGAATCGGGAAGATGGGACCAGTCCAGGTTGTAATACCAGATGGCGGCATCGGAATTGGCAAAGCCGCCAAAGTTAAAATCGACCTTGTACAGGCCATTGTCCGCTTGTTGATATATGTTGTTGGGCTCAAAGGGGGTGGATTCGCGCATTCTGTCAATTGCCAGGAATTCATAGCCTTCATATTTAATTTCAAGCGCATAATATTTAAAGCTGATCCCCTGAAAACCATTGTCGGTATAATAGCTGCCGGGTTTATCGACCGATTCCGTAAGTTGGGCCGAAACCGTATCGTTTCCCTGTTTGAACAAAATGGAAACTTCCGCACCTGAAACGGGTTCGGGGATATGGTTTAATTCCGATACCGGTTTCGTCAAACGGATTTCATGGGCCATTTGCTGATCGGTAATCCTGCCATCCACCACCAAAACCAAAGGTGGGTTTTCATTGTAACCCCAATCAATGACTTCCTCGCAAGAGGTGAGGGCAAAAGCCAATATCAATATGAAAGCAATTTTTCGCATCAGAATTTAAAATTATAAGTGAGAGTGGGCACTACGTTGAACAAATATGTTTGCGTGGGGAAAATTTCCCGCATATCGAGTTGGTCGTTCGAGATATTCAGGTTTCCGTTCCCTTCTTCAATTTTGTTGAAGTTAAAAGAAATCGGGTTTTTGCGCCCGTATAAATTGTATATCCCCAAGGTCAGTTGATGTTGGAAACGCTTGTTTTTTGCAGGATCGGAACCCACGCTTGCCGAAATATCCAGACGATGGTAATCAGGGAAACGGGAGTTGTTTCTTTCGTTATAAATGGGGACGTATTTCCCTTCGATCAAAATAAAACCGGAGGGGGAAGTGGTAGGGTTGCCGGTTGCATATGTCCAATTTGTTGCCAATCTCCAATGCCTTGATATTTTATAGGACAAAAAAACCGAAAACTCATGAGGCCTGTCATAATTGGCCGGATAAACCCTGTCGTTGTTCACATCGTCGATTTGTTTTTCCGTTTTTGAAAGTGAATATCCCATCATGCCCGTGAGCTTTCCCGTTTCTTTTCGGAAGGAAATTTCAAGCCCGTAAGCACGGCCCTTGCCAAAACGCAACTGGCTTTCGATTTGCGGATTGAGGAACAATAAGGCATGATCGCGGTAATCCACAAGGTTTTTCATGTATTTATAGTAAACTTCCGTTGATAGTTTTACCCGTCCTTTTAACACATTCGTAAAATACCCTGCCGAAACCTGATCGGAAACCTGGGGCTTGATATTGGGGCCTGCCGGAAGCCATACTTCAACAGATGTAAGGGAACCTGTGAGATTCGTGACCAATTGCAGGAATTGATAGTGCCTTTCATAGGATAAACTAAAAGCATTTTTCTTATTGGGGAAATAGCGAAAAACAAGGCGGGGCTCAAAACCTGCTTTTGTGCCAAAAGTCTGTCCTTTGTCGAAACGTAAAGTGTCAGCAACAACATAATTTTCATCCAAAAGGAAAACCGTGCTTTTCCCGGTATTGTAAAACACGGGAATCCGAAATCCATAATACAATGAAAATTTGTCAGATATTTTTTTGTTGTTCCCACCATAAAAGCCATGCTCGGTGGCATATCTTTCAGGAATATAATATGCAGGTTCGATTTCCCCTTTTCTTTCGAGGCGCCCGGGGTTGATCTCATGGTTTATCACCTGATAACCAAAACGGACGGTATTGGATGGGTTGGTAAAATAGGAAAAATCGGCCTTGATCCCGATATCGGTGATATGGGAGTGCCAGACTTGTTTGTTTCCCGAAGGATTTCCCAAATAATAATTATAGGTACTGTAAAGCAATGTGGTATTCAAAAACAGACGGGAATTGAAAATGTGGTTCCAGCGAAGCGAAGAGGCCGTGTTGAACCAGGTAATCCCACCAAAATCACTTTTGTCATTCTCGTTGAAAACATCTTTCCCGGCATAAAGGGAAAAGAATACCCGGTTGTTTTTATTGATCTTTACATTGAGTTTGGTGGAGATGTCGTAGAAAATCAAGGTGTTGAATTGCTCGGCGTTTGTATTGTTCAGGTAAATATCGAGAAGTGATCGCCGGGCCGAAAACATAAAGGAACTTTTGTTTTTCTTCAATGGGCCTTCGGCTGTCAACCTTGCCGAAATGAGGCCAATACCCCCTGATGCCTTGAATTTTTCCAGGTTCCCATCGTTCATCCTGATGTCCACAACCGATGACAACCTTCCCCCAAAGCGTGCCGGTATCCCGCTTTTGTAAACCTGGATGTCCTTGAGGGCATATTGGTCGAAAGCACTCAACAAGCCAAAAAAGTGGGATGGGTTATAAACAGGTGCATCATCGACAAGCACAAGGTTCTGGTCGCGGTTTCCGCCACGAACATAAAATGATGAAGCCCCTTCGTACAAAGAGGTGACCCCGGGCAACATCTGCAAAGTCTTCACCACATCGGGTTCGCCAAACACATTGGGCACTTTTTGGACCGTATATGGAGAGATGTTTACTTTTCCCAAATCCGCAAAGTGCAAGTCTTTAAAGTCATCCTCCGGGGTAATTGTCACTTCTGACAAAAGGGATTCATCAAATTGCAAATCAATGTTCAATAGCTGGTTTTGCTTTAGGTAGGTTTCTCTTGTGGTTTTTTGGAAACCGGTATATGAAAACTCCACCTTGTACTTTCCCAGGGGGAGGCTCATGGAATAGTACCCGTATTCATTTGTGACAGTCCCGGTTTTCAACGATGGAAAATAAATGTTTACCCCTATCAGGAATTCCCCCGTGGCTTTGTCGGTTAGTGTGCCCGAAAGGGTAAAGGTGGTTTCCTGATTATTCTGTTTTTTAGGTTTCTTTTTCAAAATGATTTGCTGTCCGCGTTGGACGTAATCAATGTCCAAATCCTGAAACAGGCTATCCAAAATATCCTTAACGGAGGTGTTTTTGAAATTGAGATTTGATTTTTCGGTATTTTTTAGGAGCTTTTGATTGTAGGCAAATTCAATATCGGATTTGGATGCGATTTCTTCAAGCGCTTCTTCAAGGGTGGCATTTTTTAATTGGATATTTATTTTCTGATCAAGTTGGGATTGGGCAAAGTTTTCCTGATTGAATATGGATAAGGGTACCAGGGTAACAAAAAGAATCCTGAAGATACTTTGCTTTGTCATTTGCATTGTTGAACTTTACTTGCTTGTGCCCTTTCAGGACTGGTTTGTTTTTTTATTGGCAAGGGGTATTGCCCCTTACTATTGCTATAAGCCCGTTGGGCTTTTTTCGGTGTTGTTTTTTCCCATTGGTTCTTTTCTTGTACTGCTTAAAAACCCTAAGGGTTTATTCCTGCTTAAGCAAAGGGCATTTCGCTAGTTGCCATAGCTTTACCGCGTTCGCAAAAGCTTTACCTTGCTCCGTTGTAGCTTGGCAAAGGCTATAGCGGTTGCAGGCTGATGCGTTGCCATTGCTATTGTTTGAAGTCCGTTGGGTTTAAACTTTTTTCTTTCTGTGTTTGTTGCAAAGTATTCTTTTTTTGTGATAAAGCCCCAAAGGGGCAAAAGCACTAACATTGGGCGAAGCCCGATATAAATAAGCTTTCGCCATAAAGCCCTGAAAGGGCGTAAGCTTATATCTGTCTCAATTATTCTTAACATCCATCACCAGTTAAAACAATCCCTTCGTTCGTTTCGGTTTTTGTTAAATCAAGTGCAAGGCTTATTACCTCAAGGACTTCATCAAGAGGCTGGTTGTTAAAGGTGGCCGTCATCCGGCAAAGGGCTGTCCCCTGGTTTTCGATCTTGATATTGATATGGTAAACATGATTTAATACAGAGACAATATAAGTTAGTGTCCTGTCCTCAAAAACGAGTTTCTTTGTTTTCCATGCGATGAAATTGGGATCGTTGTTTGTTGATTTGGCAATGGTTTTCGCCATTTTGGAATAGTTCCCCTTTTCCCCTTTTTCGAGGATGACCCGCTGGTTTCCCATCCGGGCTTCAAATGCCACTTTCCCTGAATTAACGACAACTTCAACCGATTCGTTTTTCGTATGTGTGTTCACGTTGAATTTTGTCCCCAATACCGTAACCGATGTCTCCTCGGTTTCAATGATGAAAGGCCGGGTTTCGTCGCGGGCCACTTCAAAATAGGCTTCCCCGTCGAGGCGGACTTTCCTTTTTCCCTTGCCCAGTTTTTTCCTGTAATCAAATGTGGAATTACCGTTCAGGGTCACTTTTGTCCCATCGGACAACTCGATAATCTTTATTTCCGTGGATGTTGTTGCGAAGTGGATTTCAGGATTTGAAAGGTGATCGTAAAGGTAATAAGCAAGTCCGGTGGCAATCAGTAAAACGATAACTGCCGCAATACGTGAAACCTTTCGTGTGAACAAGCTGATTGTTTTTCCACCTTCTTCGATTTTCTTTTTTTCTTTTTCTGCAATGGCATTTTCAAACCGTCTCCAGGCGGCATTTACGTTCACTTGTTCCAGCGATTGTGCATTTTTGGACTTCTCCCAAACCATCCTGTATTCTTCAAATGTTTTCCAGTTTTCAGCATTTTCCGACAACCAAGTATCCAAAGTGTCCTGCTCCTTCATTTGTATCTCACCCGAAAGATGTTTGGCAATCAGCCCTTCAATGTCCTTATATAAATTATTTGTGTTCATTTGGTTTTATTACACATCAATTTAATTTTACCCTTATTGTTCGTTTTTGCAATTTGCGGATTTGTTGTCATGAATATCCCCACTAAATTATCTTGTCCTGCCCCTTGTTGGTGTTGTCACCAACAAGTATATGTTATCACCAACAAGCCAATTATTACTTATCTCCAAATATTAAACAAAACAAAGATTATCAATTTCAAATAATCTTTTAATCCCAATCTTAATGTTTTCAAGGCTTTCGACATTTGGACTTCCACGGTTTTTACGGAAATCCCCAATTTACCTGCAATCTCTTTATATTTCAATTCTTCAAAACGGTTCAATTTAAAAATTTCCCGGCATCTGTCAGGAAGTGATTCAATAATATCCGAAATTTTTAATTCAAGTTCCACGGCTTCCATCATACTTTCAGTCCCTGCGTTTTCATTTCCAAAGTCCAATAGTTCCGAACCGGCGGCAAACTTTTTATGGTCTCTGATATGGTTCAGGCAACGGTTGCCCACCGATCTGTAAAGGTAGGACTTTACCGGCTTGGATGTATCTATCGTTGTTCGTTTGTCCCAAAGGTTGATGAACACTTCATGCACGATGTCTTCCACTTTTTCCATTTCCCGGATATACTTCCGGCCATACCGGCAAAGGTCGGCATAGTGATCTTCATACAGTTTTCTGAAATCCTGTTTTTGAAGTCCTGATATATTATCGTTTATGGAATGCATGAAAAATTCAATAACTTATTTCTATTATTCTTGTTTTAGAAAATTACAAAACCCAATCCCGAAGCTTCGGGACAAAAAACAAACCTGTCCTTGCCGCCCGCCTGCCGGAACGGGCAGTGCAGGCGGATAAATCCCAAAAGATAAAATCAAAACCCAAAACAGGTTCCAGGCTTGTTGTTTTGAGATTTGGCATTTGCTTGAAATATGTGTTTTGTCATTTCAGGTTTATTCATTTAGTATAGATTATCGGCATCAAAAATAAACATTATAATTTTTACGATTATTGCAATAAAATATTGATTGTATGGTTATGTGTTTGTACCGGATTAATGTACTAATAGTTTCAGGAGAATGAATGCATCCGATTCTAAATATATCCCAAAATCTTATTCCGCCAAAGAAGAATCCCTGAATGTTTATAGTCACGGATTGGGTTTTGTTTTGAGTATTGTGGCACTTGTATTATTGATTTTGCGTGCCGTTCAATACGGTGATGCCTGGCATATCGTAAGCTTTGGTATTTATGGTGTGAGCATGATTGTGTTGTACCTTGCCTCCACGCTTTTTCATGCAGCCCGCAATCCCGTACGAAGAAGAAGGTTGAATATTTTCGATCATGCTTCCATTTTTATTCTTATTGCCGGGACTTACACTCCTTACCTTATGGTGACCCTCAATGGAGCATGGGGCTGGAGTTTGTTCGGGGTGGTCTGGGGAATTGCGATTGTCGGTGTTGTTTTAAAGATTTTTTACACGGGCCGTTTCCGATTGGCCTCCACCATTATGTATTTGTTGATGGGCTGGGTGATTATTGTTGCCATCAAGCCCTTATTGAATAACCTTGCGGCGGATGGCCTATGGCTGCTGGCTTTGGGTGGGGTTTTTTATTCCATTGGCGCAGCTCTTTATATGATCCCCAAAATTCCTTATAACCATGCGATTTTCCATTTGTTGGTTTTGCTGGGGAGTGCAAGCCATTTTCTTTCGATATATTATTTTGTTTAAGGTTTGTTAAATTGGGGATATGCAAGGGCGTCCATGATAGGCAACTGCCGGACGGGTGTAGGCAGCAGTCCGGGAGCTTGACCAGTTATTGTGCTGAAAAGTGGGTATCATCAAAGGAAGTTCGACTTCTTGTCCGGCCATATGTGCATAACCTTGCACTTGTCTGCTGAAATAATCGGAACCGGGCTTGTATTCTTCAATAATATCACCCGGCAAAAAGGCGGCCCATCCTTCGTCCATAAAAGCATATTTGCGTTCGTTGGGCCCCATGAAGAAAGGGAAGTAGTTGTGTGATATCTCATGGAAAACCAAACCTGCCAGGCTGCCAAATTCTTTCGGGATACCATCGTTGGCCATCATGGGCGTTTCCATTCCGCCGCGGCGTGTCCCATTGCAAAAAGAGGTAACATCTGGATAGGGAAACGGGAAGCCGGGCAAATCAAACGACATATAAGGAAAATAGGGGTTTGACATTTTGAATGCTGTTTTATCTGGATGCCCTTCATAGTTTGTAACTGTGATGGGATTTGCCGAAATTGGTTTTTTATCAATTAAATAGCATCAAAGAAAGAAGCTTTGCCAGGATTAATTGCAAAGAATAAAAACCTTAACCTTAGGGTGGGGGCCTTGTGTTTTATCTTAGGTGAAAGTTGGAAACTTTCTTATGCCTGAATGCTTGTAGATTCCCGCCAAAGTCGGGCAGGTAAACTTCAAACGGCAACAGCTTGTTGGGGAAACCACGAAAAGAGAAAAATTTGAATGTGTGTACCTTGTCGTACACCCACGCCGAAGGTGTTCAATAATCCAATCTGTTTTTTTTGTATCTTTGAAGAGACGATAAAACTTTGATTTTTTCCGGACTAAAAATGAAAGAAGCTGCTTTTTACATAAAACTTGATAGCGGGAAAACCCAATGCCTCCTTTGTCCGCATGAATGTAAAATCAATGTGGGCAAAAGGGGGATTTGCCATGTTCGAAAAAATGTGGAAGGGAAGCTTGTTTCGGAGAATTACGGACAGGTCTGTTCACTCCATTTCGATCCAATCGAGAAAAAACCCTTGTATCATTTTTATCCAGGAAGCACTGTTTTTTCCGTGGGAAGTGTGGGCTGTAACCTGCATTGCCGTTTTTGTCAGAATTGTGAAATCTCACAGACAAGTGTGGGGGATTTCCCTTTTTTAAAAGAATACCCTGCCAGTGAAATTGTACGTCTGGCCATGCAACGAAAAGACAATATCGGGATTGCATATACCTACAACGAGCCTATCGTTTGGTATGAGTTTATGTTGGATGTTGCTAAGCTTGCGCAGAATGATGGCTTGAAAAACGTGATGGTCACCAATGGTTTTATCAATCCCGGGCCGCTGAAGGAACTGATGCCCCTGATGGATGCCTTTAGTGTTGACCTGAAAGCTTTCGATGATGGTTTTTACAGGAAAATCACTTCGTCGCGTTTAGCACCGGTCCTTGAAACCCTGAATACCCTGAGACGGTACGATAAACATTTTGAGATAACCAATTTGGTGATAACGGCCGAAAATGACAATGAGAAGGAATTTGCAGATATGGTCAAATGGATTTCTGGTGAACTGGGAAAAGAAACGGTATTGCATATCTCGCGCTATCATCCCATGTACAAAATGACCAATCCGGCCACCTCTGTCCATAAACTGATGGATTTTTTCCGTATTGCGAAGGAAAAGCTGGATTTTGTTTATGTGGGGAATGTGCTTACAAAGGAAGGCCAAAATACCTATTGCCCGGAATGTGGGCATTTGCTTGTGGAACGTTTGGGGTATTCTGTTGACAAAACGGGCCTTGATGAAGATGGTAGTTGTGGGAAGTGCGGTGCAACAGTTTTTAATAATTGATTGTCTGATTAATAACCAGCCATAAAGAGTGAACAAGTTTGCTTTTTTCGCAATCCTGTTCAGCCGAAGTACAAACCAAAAATATCGTTATGAAAAAAGCAGTGTTTATTTTCGTCCTTGCAGGACTCTTCTTTTCTGCCAATGCACAAGATGGTTTGCAAATTGTTGATCCCGGGAAAATGTGGAGTTACATGGAATATACGAATTTCCCGCCCTGGTATAAAAAGACTTACTACCATAAATTCATGGGCGATACGGTTATCGATCAATTGACATACGTGAAAGTTTGGCAATCGGAAGATGAAAATTACCAGTCATGGACACCAAACGGATATATCCGTTCAGATGAAAACGGGGATGTGTATTGTCTCTCCAATAATTTTTATGGAGGTTTAATTTATAGGTTTGATGTTCAGGTAGGGGATACATTTACCATTTACAACCCAAGTTCATGGCAATTTCAGGTGGAGGTTTTATCCGTTGATTCTGTGTTTGTTTCACCCTTGGGGCAATACAGAAAGCGCATTGTTCTTACAGCCCCTGAAGTTGGTTGGGCTACTGAAGAATCATGGATTGAAGGGATTGGGAGCATGGCAGGTATCCTGAACAGTGGATTTCAAGCCGTACCCTTAACAGGAAGTTGGTACGACATGCTTTGTGAATGGCAGGATGGCACAAAAGTTTTTTCGAACCCTGACTGGCCCTATTGCTTTATGACAACTGTTTCAACCCCTGAAACTCCTGAAAACAAACAAGGGATTACTATTTTCCCGATGCCACTTGTCAGCAATTCAGTAATAGGGATAAATAAACAATTGAAAAATGGCCGGATCATTATTGTGGATGTGTTTGGGAAAACTATCAAGGAAATAGCGGTTTCCGGCAGGGAAAGTATTCCTATCCAAAAGGGTGGTTTTAAACCCGGGGTTTATATTGTTTTATTGTATGATGGAGTTCGTTTTGTTGAGAGGGTGAAACTAACGGTTCAATAAAGGTTTTTGATCATTCGATTACAATATCGTATTTATCCAATAGCCCGACAATCCCCTGAACCGGGAATTTTGCTTTCTTGACCCTGTTCGTTTCGGGGTCGATTGAGAAATTAAAGGAAGTGCGGAAATCGGTTTTCTCAAGGATAGTGTTCCCGAAAACTGCCCGGTTCAGGTCGCAATTATCGAAAACAGAATTTGTTAGGTCGGATTCGATAAATTCAACTTCTTCCAATTTGCAATTTTTCAAGAATGTACTTTTCAGTTTCAACTTAAAGAAAGAAGAAAAATTAAGGGTACAATCCTCAAACCGGAATGAGAGAAGGAATGTATTGCAATCATCGAAATGCAGGCCAAGGAGCTTACAGTTTTTGAAATTTACCTCCTGAAAGGCCGTCCCAATTAATTTGGCATTGCTCAAATCACAATTTTCAAAATTACATTCAACAAACTTTATTTCCGACAAATCGGTATTTGAAAAAACACAATTGGAAAATGAACAGTTCTCATATTCTCCTTTAGGAAACCCCGTTTCAGAATAGTTTTTATTTTTGAAGGTTTTGTCTTCTGTGTAGTTTGTAGTCATTGGTTTTAGACCTATTAATTAAGCCAATAAAGATATTCAACCTTTCGGGTCTCCAACGCTTTGGCCGTCTTCGACTCAAAAGGTTCATGTATCCCACTAATCCGGCACATTTCCAACTTCCCCATAATTTGGCAACCAAAAATCATTTTTATCTAAATTATTTGATTCTCCATCCAGGTTAAGGTCAGAGGAAAGGTAACCGGAAAGACCGCTTTCAAAGTCCCATGAACCCGATTTATCCAGATCGTCAATCGTTTTGTCTGCATTGGCATCCCCGGCAAACATCCCGTAAAAATTGCTTCCCAGGTTCTTTTGTGCATCTGTTCCAAACGCTTGATCTGCCGGGTTTGTGAAATCATATGCGTAAACCCCTCCCGATTCGGTCAATGGGTTGGCTGACATAATCCCGAGATGGTTGCGGTGATATATTATGGCAAACAATGAATTTGAGAATGCCTGATTGACCGATAGGTTGGAAAACCCATCCAAACCAACAACGGAGCCGTCATTCAACAGAAAAGCAGCTTGCCGGGCAATCATCGTTCCCGAAGTGGCCGAAACGGCATTTGTCGCATCCCGGAGTTCGACCAAAACCCAATCAACAATATTTGTGTTCGGGATGGAAACCACATTTTCGGTTCCGGTGTAATTCCAGGGAGAACCGGAATAAGGTTGGGAAATGGCAATTTGATTGCCGGTATTTAAAACCGTTCCCATATTGGTCTCGTTGAAAGGCCCTTCCAGAAAAACTTTTAGATCGAGGACAATGGGTTGCAGTTCGCAGGAAATAGTGGCTTTCCATCCGGTGCGGGTTACAGAGCCATCCGAAAAGAACAGAAAAGTAAGCGCACCCGTTACATGGGTCGAAATAAGCATTCCGGGCGAATTGGTTCCGCAATAAAACCCAAGGACAGGGGCGGTATTGTCGGGTCCATCATAAACCACCAAAATATCATAACCGCAATTGGACTGGTATTCCACATCAAATTCCGTAAAATCCATTTTGGTTTTTCCGTTTTGCGCTGCCGGAAAAAAAGTCATTGTGTAATTTTCATTGTTTGAGTAATATCCGCTGTCACCACCTGAATCGAAAAATGTTCCGGAACAGGTTGTGATTGTCGAGTTTCCCATTAAATATTCGTTCCCAACGGAAATATAATCCGTTTTTATCAAGGTGTCGTTTTCGCTTCCATCCGAAACCATAAGGGTGACTGAATAAATTCCGGGTGCGTTGTAAAGTATCCCTGGTGGGTTTTGTATTGACGAGAATGAGGGCGTTCCCCCTTCAAAAGTCCATTGCCAGCTTGTTGGGTTGCCAAAAGACAGGTCAGTGAAATTGATGGTTTCGCCTGGGGTTATGCTTGTTGTATTGGCTGAAAATTCGGCCATCAATCCTACCGGGAAGAGTTGTACATCCAGGACTACCGTAGTTTCATTTATGATATTGAGATTAAAAACCGTATCAGCGATATATCCCGGTGCCGAATACCTGACATCGTAAATTCCTGCTAAAACAGGACGGTGGTAATCCCCAACCGGCAAACTTGAATAAACCCACGAGCTGTCGAGTTCATGGTTTAGGATATAAATTTCTGCTTTGATTGGTTGGCCGGTATTTGCATCTGTAACGATCCCTCGAAAACCGTAAAGTGACTGTTCCATATAATTGAGGAATGATCGGCGGTTGTAACCCCAATATGTGTTCAGTTGGTATTCGGGCAATAGTTTTGTGTTCGAGAGTTCCAGCGTAAATTCCCGGCATTGCTGAAAATAATTCATGAAATCCTGTCTCCCGCCGGAAATGGAATACCAGGTTGCACCATGTGTAATCCCATTGTCCCATCCATCCATATAGCTTGCAGGTGCATTGTCGTGGACAGTATCTGCATATTCCCGGCAAACATGGATCCACCAGTCATTGTCAACAGCAAGGGTTTGTGAAGCATACCACGTATCCCAGGGATAATTACAGACTTCGGCACCACCGTGCATATTGCACGACATCACAAAATGATGGCTCTCTGCAAATGCCATAAAGGCGAGGGTTTCTGGTTGGTACGCATTTCCATCGGGATGTGGGCCATCTTCCGGGTCGGGGAAATTCCGGTTGAAATCAACGTTGTTCCCGTTTGTTCGCTTTGCACCACTCACAGTGGAATTTCCACCATTGTATGTCCCATCAGGGTTTGCCAGCGGATTGATATAGATTTCCATATTATTTATCAAATCGGTAATCCTTTGCACACTCCCGTAGTTTGTCAAAAGTGAATCGATTAACCTTAGCATAAAAACATATCCGGCAATTTCATCACCATGCATTGAAGAAGTGTAAAGAAATTCAGGTTCATCTTCATCGGTATTTATATTGTCGGAAATTTTGGCCACCAAAAGCTCCCTTCCATTCACCGTTTGCCCGATACTGAAAACATCACAAATTGCCGGGTAATCTGTTTCAAACTGGTACATCATGGCCACATAGGCATCATAAGTGGGGTAAACATCCCAGGCATTTGTATTTTTCAATTCATCATAGGTGACCATTTTTGGATTGAAATTTTCATTGGGATGCGGGAGAAGTTTGTAATCTTTTCCCGATTTCAAAAAACTATTGAATTCATTTTCATTGGCATAGGCTGTGACAATTTCATTTTGTAAATTATCAATGGAAACAATTTTGCCGAACCAATCGGTTTCCTTTTGCGATTCAACATTGAATTGAAAATAGATTTCCCCGTTTTTTTCAAATTCTATTTGAATTGTGTTTTGTGCATGGATGAATCCAAATTGCATACAAATGACTGTCAATATGATAATAAATTGTTTCATTGTTGTTTTATTTGTCAAAAAGATAATAATTCATTTGTGATTATCAATGTTCTCATTGTGAAACTCATTATTCAAAATCCCCATAAAGCAAATACTTCTCCCTGATCTTTTTAAAACTTTCCAAATCCGCTTTCCAGCTTGCCCTTATTTCTTTTTCGGTTTTCCCTTCGAGGATTTGATTTCTTAGTTTATCCGTTCCGGCCAATTTATCGAAAAAAATATTGAAGAAGTCATCATTGCCTTTAAAATATTTGTGCATTTCGATCAACCAGGAAAGATGAAGTTTCTTTTCTGTTAAAATTGGATTTTCCACCGAATCTTTCAAAATAAAACCGTAACACACCTCGCCTTCATATTTTGGATGGGGTGCAACACCAATGATGGATTTTGGGGTGAAAACCGTTTTCCCGTCACGATATTCGGGATGGCCGATAATCTGGAACGGTATTTCCGTGCCGCGTCCCACACTGATGATGGTCCCTTCAAAAAAACACAGGGAAGGATAAAGGTAAATCGCATCCATATTGGGCAAATTGGGAGATGGCCTGACAGGAAGTTCATAAAGTGAATCGTGTGTGTAATTTTTAAGGGGGATTATTTTTAAATCACATTTTGCCCCATTTTCCAACCACATCTCACCGTGTACCATTTGGGCATATTCGCCCATGGTCATTCCGTAAACCACCGGAACAGGGTGCATCCCCACAAAGGAACTGAACTCTGGTTCCAATAATGGCCCGTCCACATAAAACCCGTTTGGGTTGGGCCGGTCAAGGACTAACATTTCCACATCGTTTTCGGCACAAGCTTCCATCACATAACTCATTGTGGAGATATACGTGTAAAACCGTACGCCCACATCCTGAATATCGAAAACAACCATGTCGATTCCGGTCAAATCATCCGGTGTGGGCTTTTTGTGTTTTCCGTAAAGGGAAATCAAGGGCAAACCGGTTTTATCATCGGTTGCGCTTTTCACTTTTTCACCTGCGCCGGCATTTCCCCTCAAACCGTGTTCCGGCCCGAAAACTTTCACAATGTCAACACCAAGTGACAACAAACTATCAACAAGATGTGTGTTCCCGATTATGGAAGTTTGGTTGGCGACAATGGCCACCTTTTTACCACTGAGTAAAGGAAGATAAAGATTCGTTTGATCGGCTCCCGTAAGGATAATTTTTTCTCCTTCTTGATTTTGATTTGCCTGTGAACAGGAAAATGTACTGAGGATAAAAAATGTTAAAAAGACGGAAAGAGGGATTTTCATAAGGTTTCTATTTCATTTATCTTTACATAACCACGTACAATCATTGCAATTGCGAAAACATGAAACCCTATTGAAAGCCAATCTGGAACAAGGAGAAAAATAAGCGCATCAATTGAATAAATAATAATTCCGGTAAGGAATGCCCATTTATGCAGTTTTCCTGAATAATACCCAAAAACCACAAATACACCGGCAATGAGAATGTTGGGAATAAGGCCTATAAGACTATATTCACCTGTCATTCCAAATATAATCCCATCAACTAATTGGGTAGCTCCAAGACCAACGATGAAGCTTACATTTCCTCCAAAATAAATAATCAATGAGTTGATTATTGAAAATGCGGCAATCCAGTAAAACCAATTGGCTCCTTTTTTTACGTGGGCAACAGTATCGTTTTTGGCTATGGCATTATTGATTTCCTGTGTTTTTTTTATTTCCTCAATGTTGGAATTGTTAAGGGGCTTAAAAATTTCACAAGTTTCCGAGAATGTGGGAACAGCATTGGTTACACCGCAAATGATTCCCTGGCTTGCATCGAATTTTTGATCTTCGCAAAGCTTACAGATTTGTACTTGTTGTTGTCGATTCATAAAGTTTCAGTTTTGAAAAGCCAAATTTATGAAATTAAAATTAGTCTGCTGATGGGATTTTAATAATTTTGCTTTAAAATCAGTAATTTGAATTTCGAACTTTTTATAGCAAACCGGATTTTCTCGAAAAGCAAGGGCGGTTTTTCCAGGCCTATTGTGCGGCTCGGGATTATCAGTGTTGCGCTTGGCCTTGCGGTGATGATAGTTTCCGTGGCCATTGTTACCGGATTTCAGAAGCAAATTAGGCGAAAGGTTGTTGGTTTTGGGGCCGATATACAAATCGGGAACTTTGAGGTGAACTCATCTTACGAAGCAACGCCCATCGACAAAAACCAGCCGTTTTACCCCTCTCTCGATACAGTGGAGGGAATCAGGCATATCCAGGTTTTTGCCCAAAAAGCGGGCATCATTAAAACCGCCGACCAGATTGAAGGGGTTATTCTAAAAGGTATAGGCAGCGATTTCGATTGGTCGTATTTTAAAAGTAAAATGAGAAAGGGGAAAACTTTCAAAGTGAGCGATACTGTGCGGACCGATGATGTGATTATTTCCAGGAGCCTTGCCACACGCTTGAATCTCAAAGTTGATGATCCGCTGCGGATGTATTTTGTGGTAAAAAGTGAAATGCAGCCCCGGGGGCGGAAATTCAACATCAGCGGGATTTATGAAACTGGCCTTGAGGAGTTTGACAAACTTTATGTGCTGTGTGATATAGCCCATATCCAGAAACTGAACAAATGGGACAAAGACCAGGTCGGGGGCTTTGAGGTTTTTATTGATGATTTTGATGACCTGGATAAAATGGGGAAATTGGTTTATGAAACCATTGGCTACAAAATCAACTCCAAAACCATTAAGCAACTTTATCCTGAAATTTTTGAATGGCTGCAGCTCCAAGACATGAACGTGATTATCATCCTTGCCCTGATGGTACTGGTGGCCGGGATAACAATGGTTTCAACCTTGCTTATCCTTATACTGGAACGGACAAATATGATCGGGGTTTTAAAAGCCCTTGGGACAAAAAACATGAGCATCCGCAAGATTTTTATTTACAATGCGGTTTATATCATCGGGAAAGGATTGCTCTGGGGAAACATCATCGGTGTCGGCCTTTGCATTGCCCAGGCACAATTTGGTATCTTTAAGCTCAACCAGGAATCCTATTATGTTTCACAAATCCCCATCAACCTCAATTTAATGCCCTTGCTCTACATTAATGGCGGGACCTTGCTTTTATGCACCCTCATGCTATTGATACCCACTTATATTATCACAAAGATTTCGCCGGTGAAGGCGATCCGGTTTAGTTAATCCAAACTTTGCTATTTTTGCCAATTATGATACGAACTATACTATTCAGGAAAATAATTTTCACTTTTTTGCTAATGATGGGGGCAATTGCTGTTTCCTCACAAAATCAAATTGAAAAATGGGTTGCCACACCCGAGGATGAGTATGTCGAAAGCATGGATTACCTCTATTTTGATATCCTTTTCCTGACCGTTCACCGTGGGGAAATTACAGGAAATTACCAGGAAAAATTCACCAATTATTCCAATATGGTTTATAAATCGGATTTCAACCTTGAATTCAGTGACAGTCTATACCTGGATGAGGTGGGGGACTATGATGTGCTTGTAAAGGGCTTCTTGAAAGTGGATCCAACAGGTTTGCTTTTTTGGGCCAAGGCGATGGAAAAAAACACCCAGGACGAGCAATTATGCCTGCTATGGTTCGATGAAAGCCTGAACCTTGTCAATTCAATGATCCTGGGCTCTGCTGAAACCATGGAAGTTATTTCGGATGCCATTGTCCGTTCCAATGGCAATCTGTTGTTTGTTGGTTCTACGAGCTATGAGGCCCTTCAGGGAAACTATATTCTTTGGGAGTTTGATGAAAACATCAATGAGGTTAAGAAACTGATTTTTGAGGAAACCGTGGCTTATCCCCCAACAATTATTGAAATTCCTGGAACCGGCAAATTCCATCTATGTGCGGGTTTTGAAACCTTTCAATTTGATAGTGAATTCAATTTTGAAATAGTGTACGATTTTCCTGCGAACATTAATATCCATCCACAAGATCAAAATAAATTGATCGATGATTTTGATTACATAAAAATGGGTTTGTACATATCTGCTCCCATCCCGGGTTCCCCTTGGGAGATGGACATGGCTTTTAATGTTATGGATGAAAATGCAAACGTGACAGATACTTACACTTTTGGTATTCCCGATTCCATCGATACGCCCGGAAAACTTGATTTTGTAAACACGGATACGATCTATTTTGGCGGGACACGGAACCTGAGCAGTAATCCCGTGCAGGATTCATGGGTTTCGTTGTTCACCACAAACCTCGATGGGGAGGTTCTTGAACACCGGTTTTGGGGTGGCGGCGGCCAATATGCTTTTTCGGATTTGACTGCACTTCCCGCTGGCGGATTCTTACTGGCCATAACCCGCTGGGATTACCTGAATTTCCCAAATGGAAAAACCCGGGACATCCGGTTGATTACGGAGAATTATGGAAACCCGATAACGGGGAAACCAAATAATGCTTTCCCTAATGACAACTTTCAACTGTATCCAAATCCCGGCAACTCTTTTATTCAGGTAAAGGCAGTTGGAAAAGGGTTGCATTTTCGGTTGATCGATGTTAACTCCAAAGTTGTCATGGATATTGGCTTTGATGAAACGGCTGAAATCAGCACCAATAGATTGCCCTTGGGAATGTACTTTTATAAAATATCAAAAGGAAGGGAAGTCCTGCAAACAGGGAAATGGATCAAACAATAGGAAGGGCAATTTGTATTGACAAACAACAAGATAAGCAGAAAGGATTTTTTGAAGTCGCTCAGTTGGTTGCTGATGCTGCCTTTTGTGTTAATCGGGGCAATGGCGGTTAAAAGGGGGGCGGAACTGACAAAACCCGGCTTTATCCGTATTCCCCCGGAAATCCAGGAAGGGGTTAGCTTTCATGGTGAAATAATCATCGTAAAGGAAAAATCCGATATCCGTTTTTTGTCCTCAAAATGTACCCATCTTGGATGCCAGATCAATTCCATTGAAAACAACAAACTAACCTGTCCCTGTCATGGCTCTTCTTTTAGTTTGAACGGTAACAATATAAAAGGTCCTGCGGATAGTGCATTGGCTATTTTGGATTTTTCAATTGATGAAGGGAATGGGGAATACGTTGTGAAATTGGGATGATTTGAATGTTTGTCAAACCTGATAAATGGATAAATATAAAAACAAATATCGGATAGAATCAAACAGGATGCCCGGTTGGGATTATTCTCGAAACGGATATTATTTTATTACATTTATCACCCAAGGTTTTGCATATTTATTGGGGGAAATTAAGAATGAGAAAATGATTTTTTCCGATTTTGGTAAAATTGCAGATCATGAATGGTTTGAATCGTTTAAAATACGACATGAATTATTTTTGGATGAATATCAATTAATGCCAAATCATATCCATGCGATAATTGTTTTGAAAAACAGAAACCGTACGGATAAACAGGTTGACGCGCACAGTGGGTACGTAGAGACGCACGGCCGTGCGTCCCTACCGATGGCCGTGCGTCCCTACGTTCCGACGATGGCCGTGCGTCCCTACGTTCCGACGATGGCCGTGCGTCCCTACGTTCCGACGATGGCCGTGCGTCCCTACATTCCGACGATGGCCGTGCGTCCCTACATTCCGACGATGGCCACAAACAATTTAAACGACAACCAAAATCCATTTCGTCATTTATTGCCGGATATAAATCATCGGTGACAACAAAAATTGATGATTTCATTGATTTGCACGATTTGCCAATTGAAAAATTTAACAGGACAAACAGATTTTGGCAAATTAATTATCACGACCATATTATCCGCGACCAAAAAGAATATTGGAAAATTAAGAAATATATTCAGAATAATCCCCGGAATTGGATAGATGATAAATTTTATCGCTAATCCTGCTCAAACAAGAATAATTTGTGGAACTGCCAAACAAAATAAAAAGCCAACTAACCATTGATACCTACGGTGCCATCGCAACCGCAAGTTTCCTCATATGTGCGATTTCCGGGGTTGTGCTGGCTGTTCCGTTTGATGTGAACGCTGCCTATGATTCAATAAGTTTAATGATAATTGCCAATCCGGGGGCAGCGTTTTTCAGGAATGTGCATTATTGGAGCGCACAGATATTTTTGGTTTTTGTGTTCCTGCATATTTGGGAGCATTTCAAAATAAAATCAGAAAAGAAGGTTAGCTCCGGTGTCTGGTTCCGGCTAAGCATCAGTATCCTTTTTGTTATGTTCGTAATGATTTCGGGCTTTATCCTGAAAGGGGATCCCGATAGTGAACAGGCCAGTAGGATACTGACAGCTTTATTGGAAAAAATCCCTCTGGCAGGCTCGCTATTATCAAAGGCCCTGTTTGGGAACGGTGAGAGTTTGCAGTTGGTTTATGTCCATCATGTTGCCACGGCCACCATTTTTTTGGTAATCATTATCCTTGAACATGCCCGGACATTGTGGGTCAAGGCGTCCACGTTTTTCATCAACCTTTTCATCATCGCCATTTTAAGTTTTGCCCTGAACGCCCCATTGCATGATAATTTGAGCCCGGTCGTGAAAGGGCCTTGGTATTTTGTGGGATTTCAGGAAATATTGCATTGGTTCTCCAATCCTTCATTTGTTGTTTGGTTTGTTATCCTGTTGATTGGTTTTGTTTGGGTGTTGCGGATTATGAAAGATAAAGCTGCCCAAATCACAAAGAAAAGCCTGTTTTATCTTTTCTGGATTTATATGCTCCTGACAATCATCGGTTTCTTTTTCAGGGGCGAAAACTGGAAATGGCAATCCCCTTTTCAGGATAACGGAATACCAGAAACATCTGTTTTTACAATGGGAACAGGGCTTTTCAATCATCTTTCCAATGAGGTTTCCGAAAATGAAGTCCCGTTAATTAGCGGAAGGAGGGAGGCTTGCCTTGTTTGCCACAATGAAATGCATGGGTTTAGTCCTGCCCACGATCCACAAGTCATTGGATGTACGAGTTGCCATTTGGGAAATCCTTTTACTTTGGATAAAAAAAAGGCCCATAAACATATGTTGCTTGTTCCCGGCAACCTTTCCGATGCAAAATATACATGCTGCACAATGGATTGCCATCCCGGAATCCCTGACCGGGTGAACCATTCTTTAATGGCCACCAACAGCGGGATTGTGAGTGTTGATAAATTTGTTTTTGGAGAATCGGATAACCTTGATTCCCTTTTTCATATCGAAAGCATCGGACATACGGCGGCAGAAGGACATCTCCGGGATTTGTGCGCCAATTGCCATCTTGGAAATAAAAAGTTTGAAACCGGTCCCATCAACCAATTGTCAAGGGGAGGTGGCTGCAATGCTTGTCATTTGAATTATAGTTCACAAACCCTGAAAGAACACCTTGCTTATAAGGGAGCGGAAAAACCGGATAGCCTTTTCCCCATTGGGCATCCTTCGCTGGATTTGAATATCTCCAACGGACATTGTTTTGGTTGTCATAGCCGTTCGGGAAGGATTTCGACCAATTATGAAGGCTGGCACGAGACCCTTTTTGAAGAGAAGGATGTAGCAGGCAAGCCTGAATATAAAGTGATGGAAGATAAAAGGGTTTATCGCTTTCAGGAGGAAGACGTTCACCATAAGGCAGGTTTGCTTTGCGTTGATTGCCATGGCTCCTATGAAGTAATGGGAGATGGAAACATCTATCTGCACGAAGAATCGGCAGTCAAGATCCAATGTGCGGATTGTCATTTTGATGATGTTCCCAAAACAATTCATTATTCTGATCTGGATCCCGAATCAAAGAAAGTGTTTGATTTGAAAAAGTTCACCCATTCGGATAAACCTATATTATTGACTTCTGAATCTGCTTTTCCATTGGTGAATACTTTTATGGATGAATCCAAAAATGCTTTTCTTATTGGGAAAGGGGATGGTGCGATTTTCCCTTTAAAACCACCTGGTGAATCATGTACCAGGGGAAATGCACATGATAATGTTTCATGTTCGGCTTGCCACACTTCTTGGGCACCGCAGTGTATAGGCTGCCACAATGCCTATGATAAAGAGGTGGAAGGTTACGACCTTTTGGAGAACAAATTTAAAGAAGGGGAGTGGGTTGAATTTGTGGGCGGGTTTTTGGCCGAGCCTCCCGCATTGGGTGTGCGTTATGGCAGATCCGGTAAAAACTCGAAAGTTGAATGTGCCATTCCCGGTATGATCATGACCATTGATAAAGGGAGTTATTCATCTTCCGGTGAACCCTTGGTTTTCCACCGTTTGTATGCCCCGGCTGCCCCTCATACCATAGTTGGTGAGGGGAGGAGCTGCAAATCATGTCATAATAATCCGGTGGCTTTGGGCTATGGCAGGGGCGATTTGGATTACATAATCGAAAATGGCCATGGAAGTTGGGAATTTACCCCTCAATATGAGTTGAACAAATACGATGGATTGCCCGAAGATGCCTGGATACAGTTTCCTTTCAACAATGATTTGTTGTCACAGGATTCAGAAAAACAAGGGCATTCAACAAGGATGGATTTTCGGGCTTTCGATGTTCAGGAACAAAAAAGGATATTGACAGTCGGTGCTTGTTTAAACTGCCATGAAGGGAATTCCAAAGTGATGCACAAAAGCCTTAAAATTGATTTTGAAGCTTATTTGAAGACTATTGGCAAAGAGTGTGTTCTGCCTGATTGGGTAAATTGATATAGTACTGATTTCATCCTCTGGCAAATTGAATTATTGCTTTTGAAATTGGCAGTAAGCCCCCAAAGGGGCAAAAGCATAAACGCAGGGTGAAGCCCTGCATGACAATTTCGACACTTTTGGTCTGTAACCAGATTTGCCAAAAATGATGATAATTCTATCAGTCTCCGTCACGATAAAAACGGCTATCCCGTTTTATTTATTTTCTCAAGCCTTCCTTTATCAATGATGATAATCGTTTTCTTCTCGATTTGGATAATCTTGTCTTTCCTGAATTCCGATAAAATCCGAATGACGTTTTCGGTGGTCATGTTTATCAACTCCGCAATTTCCCTTCGTGAAAGCGGGAGCTCAAAGCGTTTTTTCTTATATACCGTCTTTGAGAAATAGAGCAGGATGTGGGCAATACGTCCGCGCAATTGTTTTTGCCTTATGCGGTAGGTCGAATCAATGATTTCATCGTAGGTGTAGCTCATGCGCCCGATCACGTCAAGGGCAAATTCGCCATTGGTCTTCACCAGGTTTTTTATCTTTTCGGCATCCACAACGCAAACAACCGTATCCTCAAGTGCCGACAGGGAATATTTGTATTTTTCATTGGAAAACATGCTCAACAGGCTCACAAAATCCGATGCGCCTGCAATTCGGATAATCTGATTTTTATTGCCCCTCCCTTTTCGATAAACTTTCAACAAGCCTGTTTTCAAATAAAGGAATTCTTTGATTAGATTCCCTTCTTCGGCAATTACTTCCCCTCTTTTGTACAAAATTTCTTTTCTCGAATTGTCGATAAAGTCGAGTTCTTCATTGTCCAAAGCATCAAAAACCAAGGTTTTATAAGGACAGTTCTTGCAGCTCGATTTTAATCCCATGATTTCCATATTCACGTTTTTTGAAATAAAAACCCAAAGGTAAAACTTTTTTTCAATGTTATGATAATTATCATATCTAATAATTTGCATATATAGATATGTCGGACTACTTTTGCATTGTTAATAAAATAACAATAGAATCGATTTTTTATAAAAAAAATTTAACTAATGACAAAGAAACTATTAATACTTGGCGCAGGTACCGGAGGTACGATCATGGCTAATAAAATGAGAAAAGACCTCTCCCGTAGTGAGTGGGATATTACAATTGTGGACCAATACAAGACCCACTATTATCAACCAGGTTTTTTGTTTATCCCTTTTGGATATTATAAGGAAGCCGATGTAATCAAACCCAAAAGCAGTTTTGTCCCGGTTGGGGTAAACCTTGTTTATTCTGAAATCGATAAGGTGGACGGGGAAAACAACAAAGTCTTCCTGAAAGATGGCGAGGTGTTGCAATATGATATTTTGATTATCGCCACCGGGACCAAAATAATGCCGGAAGAAACGCCTGGCTTGAAAGGGGAGTTATGGCATAAAAGCGTTTTTGACTTTTACACCATCGAAGGGGCAAAAGCACTTGCAAGGTTTTTCAAGACCTGGGAAGGTGGCGATCTTGTAATCAATATTGCCGATATGCCGATTAAATGCCCGGTCGCACCACTTGAGTTTACGTTTTTTGCGGATGCTTTCTTTTTGGAAAGGGGAATGCGCGACAAAGTGAACATCACATACGTTACACCCCTTTCGGGGGCATTTACAAAACCGCGTGCTTCGAATATGCTTGGTGGTTTGTTAAAAGATAAAAATATCAACATCGTTACCGATTTTGTACTTGCCGAGGTGGACAATGGGAAAAAGACCATCAAGGATTACAGCGGGCAGGAAATCCCTTTCGATTGCCTGATAAGCATCCCGCTTCATGGTGGTGATTCGATGGTCGAAAGAAGTGGCCTGGGCGATGACTTTGGTTTTGTCCAAACGGATAAAAACACCCTTCAGTCCAATAAGTTCGAGAATATTTTTGTGATAGGCGATGCGGGGAACTTCCCAACATCCAAAGCGGGTTCCGTTGTCCATTTTGAAGCTGACGTTTTGTTTGAAAACTTACAATGCTACATCGAAGGAAGACCATTTACTGCTGAGTTCGACGGTCATTCAAACTGTTATATCGAAACGGGCCACGGTAAAGGTGCGCTCATCGACTTTAACTATGATACGGAGCCATTGCCCGGATCATTTCCCTTCCCCGGGATTGGGCCTTTTGGATTGTTAAAGGAAACACGGATGAACCATTACGGTAAGTTGATGTTCCGCTGGATTTATTGGCATATTTTGCTTAAAGGCAAAGAGATGCCGATCGATACGAAAATGACAATGGCCGGTAAAAAATTAAACTAAAGAGCTTTATCATGTCAGAAAATAAAATAACAACAGAAGTAAACATGCAAGAGCAAATCAATGAGATCAACAGGAAGCTTGATTTGGTGTTGGAAGAGGTTTACGCCCAGAAACAATCGCGCGAAACGATGACCGACCTTGTGGATGACTTGTCAATAGTGGGCAAGGACGTTTTTCAGACTACTGTTCAAAGGCTTGATAAGGAAGGGGTGGAACTGGATGCCGATACGCTTGCATCCATTGGCATCCGTTTGTTGGCAAATCTTGAGAACATCAACAACATGCTTGAAATGATGGAAAGCATGAACGATTTCGTGAAAGATGTATCTCCTATTGCCCATCAGGTAGGGCTTACGGCTATCGAGAAAGTGAACGAACTGGACCAGAAAGGCTATATCGACTTCTTTAAGGAAATGGCAAAGGTTGGTGATAATATCATTACACATTTCACTTTGGAAGATGTGAGGGAATTGGCCGATAAGATTGTGCCGATCCTGGAAATGGTGAAAGAAATTACCCAGCCCGATATGCTCGAATCTGTTCATAATGCCGTGGTGGTTTACAAAAACCTGGAAACCGACAATATCCCTGAATATTCCATCTGGAAAGTGTTGAGGGAAATGAACAGCCCGGAAATGAAAAAAGGGATGGGTTTCATGATGTCGTTCCTGAAAAATTTAACCGCACAGCAGCTTAAACCAAAAGATTAGAAGGGATGTAAAGACACACGGCCGTGTGTCTCAACTTTCCTGTGGACGTGTGTCTCAACTTTCCTGTGGACGTGTGTCTGATAATCATAGCAAATAATTCAATAATTTAATAAATCAATAATCATAAAAAAACAATAAACAATGGCACAAAAAACATATGCAGGAGTAACTGTAGAAGTAAATGAAGAGGGATATTTTACCGATCCTTCACAATGGACACCCGAAATTGCGAAAGAAATTGCCGCCGAGGAAGGCGTTGAACTTACCGATAAGCATTTTGAGATGCTTGAGTATTTGAGGAATAAATTCAATAGCGGTGATGCATTATCGATCCGTGGAATCAATAAATCCGGGATTGTGGACGTGAAAACATTTTACGGGATGTTCCCCGGGGCACCTTTGAAAAAATCAACGAA
Source organism: Chlorobiota bacterium (assembly GCA_013151015.1). GTDB lineage: Bacteria > Bacteroidota > Bacteroidia > Bacteroidales > JAADJA01 > JAADJA01. The sequence continues at coordinate 11,766 of JAADJA010000117.1, read as the reverse complement.
GATTGCCGGTATCCCCAAACCTTCAAGTTGCGTTTAAAAACCTTAGCCTGACAGGTTTTGAAGCCTGTCAGGTTTCAAATATAAAAAGTTATGTCAGAAAAAAACGATTATCCCGTTAAGAAAGTAAGTATCATTTGCGCAAAAGGTGCATTGGAAGATGTTTATGCCGCACTGGTAATGGGCAACGGAGCAGTTATGGAAGGGATTGAGACCAATCTGTTCTTTACCTTTTTTGGACTGGAGGCCATTATGACCAAATACCAGGATCATTTACATACCGGCACGGTCGGTAACCCAGCCATGCGTTTACCGGGCGGTGCCCGGCTTCCAACAATGTTGGGGGGGCTGCCGGGAATGGAAAGCATGGTTTCTAAAATGATGCGAAAAGGGATGGACGAACTGGATATTCCCGGTGTGAGCGAATTTTTGGAACTGATAGATGCCGGTGGCGGAAAAATCTATGCCTGCAAATTGGCCATTGATATGTTCAAGGTGAAAAAAGAAGACCTGAACGAATATGTATCAGACATTATCACCATTGGGGAGTTTTACGAAAAAGCCGGTGGCGAAGGAAGCCATATAATCTTCACATAGTGGATTTAATTGAAAATGGGTGGTATTCAAAACGAATAGCACCCATTTTTTTCAACTATATAAACTTTACTTGTTCGCTTGAAACGTATTTATTATGTGGCCGCTAACGCGCTAATTGATATTAGTGCACATCGGCTTTTGTTTTATTCATGCCCTTGTGCTTGATTGTCTTAGTGCTTAATTCACATAGGTTGTGTTTCAAAGCGTCAGGGATATTTCGGTACATTGTTTAAACCTCCTGCAATTTCTTTGCAATTTGCAGGTCTTCTATTTCCACAAAAAGCCGGAACAAAGCTTCTTTCCCATCTTCCAGTTCATGTATAATATTAGATTTTGATTCCTCAAATTTATCCTTCAAACTTTCAAATAAGCCGTGATAATAAGCTATCCCTTCCCTTAGGTTTTTTATAAAAGTGAATAAATACTTTTCCTGTTTAATTGTCATGGACTCTTTGGTTTCCTCAATTTTGGTTTTCAGGAAATCAATGTAAAGATAAAGTTCTTTGACGAACATATGAGGGCGGTCAGTCCTTGAAATCACATTTGCCCTCCCGTAAATGTGGTCCACCATTTCTTTCAAGCTCAATATTTTTGAGAAATATGCGAGGTTTGGGCCTGGGCAAATCAATGCCCCCTCGTCGCCTTTTCTTATTTCAACATCGTTGACCAATAGGCCGGGTGCCGCCAATCCAAGGCAGAGACAGGTTTTCTCAACAATTTTGTTGAACCTTGTTTGATATTTTTCCAGGGGCAAACCCTCGTTTTTCAGCTCTTTCAATTTGATCCGCTGGTATTGCATCGAGGCGGTACAAATCGCTTTTTCAGTAAATTCTTTATTGGAAACGAGCAACTTTTTCGGGCAATAACTTCCCGGTTTCCCTTTTTCGATCATATCGTATTTGTATTCGTCCCTCGTATTTCCCCGCAGGTTATTGAAAGGGACACCAAGAGGGGAAACATAACTAAGGTATAGATCCTCCTCCTTTGCATCTGCCAGTTTCTGTAATGTGACTTCATCAACGGTTGTGGCTTCCGGGACCAAAAGAAATGGTGTTCCCCAGCCCACAGAATCAATTTCATAATGGTCGATAAGGAATTGATGTTCTTCAGCCGTTCCCACACCTCCCTGTGCCGTGATTTTTAAAGGGATCTCTTTTTTTGGGACAAGATGGCCTTTGCGTGAAAGGGTCTGGACAAGAACTTCATGGATTGCGGCAGAGAGTTCCTTTCTGTTATCCCTGAATTCGGCAAGCACCGGACCCAAGAGGATTCCATCAGTAGCAAATGCATGTCCTCCACAATTAAGTCCCGACTCGATCCGGTATTCCGAAACCCACAGCCCTTTTTTAGCCAGGAACTTGCCTTGTATCATTGCCGACCTGTAATCGCTCACTTTTAAAACAATCTTCTTTTTTATTTCCCCGTTTTCATCGGGATAAAAATCTTTGAATTGTTCCATATACGCATACAGTCTTGGGTTCATCCCCGCCGAAAGGATCACGGAAGATTGCAAATCACTATTTGCAAAACCCCTGAAGGCAGCAAGTGCATCGTTGTATTCCGGTGGTAGTTTTTCACCGTTCCTGTAATTGTCCTTGTCAACTTTGGTCATGATGTTCACATCGATACTGCCCATTGAAAGGTGGTCCTTTATCCAGGCTTTAATATCTTCAAAGTTGAAATATTTCCCTGTTAAATGATTGAATTCCTCTTTTACGGAAGAAGTATCGGGCAACAGATGGAAATATTCGCTTTTTATTTCTGTGCCTTTTTCGGAAATCGTATTCTTGAATTTCTCAAATTTTTCTTCGGCCAGTTTATTTATCAAGTTTAAATATGATGTAATCCGTTTGGCCCTGAAATCATCGATTTTTTCAGAAATCTCCTCATATGGGATTTCAAACTTCCCACAGTACATCTTTCTTAGTTTTTCGAGAAGAAAGTCGTCAACTATGGAAATTACGGAGTCAATTCCGAGGTGAGAAACTTTAAGAGGTGTATCAACCGAAAATGAAGTACCCATAACGGGTATATGGAATGAATGCGCTTTTGTCATTTTATGAATCTATGAATTGTTGTTTTATTGTTCTACAAAAGTAGATATAATCATTTATTTGCAATAACCGGAACTGTGTTAATTTCAATCCCTGGATTCGTGCAACGAATATAACATAAATCCAAAGGGATTGTTTAAGCTAATTCATAGTTGTTCATGTTCATTTCCAAGAAGCCAATGTACCACCTAATTTGAAATCAATATAAATTGACCTTTCCATTTTTTATTTCATATGGAGTAATTTACTTTTGTCCATATTTAATCTGTTAATTAATTCACAAATCTAAATTTGAATCGAAAATGAAAAAAACAATTAGAAGTTTGTTAATGGCCGTATTTGTTATGTTAATCGTGACAAATGGCCGGGCCGATGAAGGCCTGACATCGTATTACAGGGTAGCAAGCCTTGGAGTTTCACTAAATGATGCCATTGTTCAGGTGAAAGATGCCCTTGGCACAAAGGGTTTTGAAGTTATCGGAGAATATCATCCCGGCAAAAACGAAAAGTTGTACGTGGTAGCTTACACGCGCGATGATTTGCAAAAAACATGTTTGAAGGTGAAGGACAGGGGCGCCTTGGCCAGTGTCCTGAAAATTGGTTTTGTCGTGAAAGATGGCAAAGTGGATGTTTCTATGTTAAACCCCGAGTATATTTTTTATGCTTACCTGATGGATGATGCCGATAAATATACGACGGAATTGAAGAAGGTTACTATCGATGCAAAAGATGCACTTAAAGCTGTCGGTACGGATTTTACGCCATTTGGGGGGAAAGTGGAAACCGATGACCTGAAAGATTATCATTATATGATGATGATGCCCTATTTCAACGATCCGATTGAACTGGAAGAGTTTGGTTCCTTTGAAGAAGGGCTTTCGACTATCCGTAAAAACCTGAATGCAAAAAAAGGAAACACGGTGAAAGTGTATGAACTTGTTTTTAAATCCCAAAAAATTGCTGTTTTCGGGATTGGGCTCCTCGATGCTGAAGAAGGGGAGGCCCATTTCCTTCCTATCATTGGCGAAGACCATGTGGCGGCCATGCCTTACGAAATCATCCTCCAGGGAAATGAGGCCACTATGTTACATGGGAAATACCGTTTTGCCATCCATTGGCCTGAATTGACCATGAGCCAGTTTATGAAAATTTCCAATACCCCCGGCGATGTCGAGGATATGCTGGAAGCACTTACCGAATAATACCGAATATCATTTATATTTATGAACTTTATTAAAACACAAAAGATGAATTTAAAATTATCCAAAAAGAATCTAAGTTTTGTGATGGCGTTTATGCTGTCGGTTACAATGTCCAATATGAATGCCTTCGCGACGGATGGCTATTTCAGTACAGGTCAAGGGACCCGGAATAAAGGAATGGCGGGAGCCGGGATTGCGTTTATGCATTCTCCATATTCGGCCGCCATAAATCCTGCGGGAATTGCTTTCCTCAAAAACCAGTGGAGCATTGAGGCATCTGTGGGTTTGTTCAGCCCAAGCAGGAATTACAATATCATTGGTGCTCCCACAACTCCTGACAAATGGGGCTATTTTGATGCAAACGGGAACTTTGTAAATGACCCGAGGTATTCTGCATTTGGATTGACCGAAGGAAAAGTTGAAAGTGGTTCAACTACTTTTATTATACCGGCCATCGCATTTACCATGAAACTTGGTGAGAAGAATGCCATCGGGTTTAATTTTTATGGAAACGGTGGTATGAATACCGATTATGATGCAAAGACTTATTACAGTGCTATTATTGACAGTTTTGGCAATCCCTTGCCGGATGGCAATCCAAACCCCATGGCAAATGTTGAGGCTCCGACCGGCGTAAACTTGACACAAATGTTCATGGCTTTGACTTATGCCCGCCAGTTTGGGAAACACAGCATTGGTATTTCACCGATATTCGCATATCAAACTGTAGAGGTAAAAGGGATGCAGGCTTTTCGTGATATGGGTGCGGCCGGAATACCGGGTATGCCGGTTGACCGTAGCCAATATGTAACCAATAATGGTATAAGCAGTGCAACTGGTTATGGGTTCAAGATTGGATACCAGGGGGAATTGATCGAAGGCCTAAGGTTAGGTGGATCATACCAGCCAAAAATCAAAATGAGTAAATTCGAGGAATATAAAGGCTTATTTGCCGAAGAAGGTGGGTTCGACATTCCAGCCAATTGGCAGGCAGGTCTTTCCTATGACATTTCGGAGGATTTTACGTTGATGGCAGATGTGAAGCAAATTATGTACAGTGGAGTTAAGTCAATCAGTAACCCTATGGATCCTCAACAGATTATACCATTTGTCCCGAATCCTGATTGGCAAGGGCCGAATGATCCCAATGTGATGATGCCCAATCCGAATTTTGTCCCTCTTGGAGATGAAAACGGAGCCGGTTTTGGATGGGAAGATATGATGATCTTTAAATTTGGTGCTGAATTCAGGCAAATTGAAAACTGGCAGTTCAGGCTTGGTTATTCCTACGGGAAACAACCCATACCTGAGAGTGAAGTCATGTTCAATATAATTGCGCCTGCCGTAAATGAAAGCCATATTTCATTGGGATTTACACGGATGATGGGTGAACATGCACTGAATTTTGCAGTGACCCACGCCCTGGAAAATTCGGTAAAGGGGATAAATCCATTTGATCCTGCCCAGGAAATTGAGATTACAATGAACCAATGGGAATTCGAGATTGGGTTCCAGTTTTAAAAATAGTTAGACTTTATTCTATGGGCTGTCAGTTTTGGCAGCTCTTTTTTTGTGCCTACCACTTTCTAATCCCTTTTTCATTAAAACCTTTGAACCTTGGTTCAATAAATCCAGGTTCTCTAAGTCTTGATTCCCTAAGCCTTGTTTCCCAAAGTCTTGTTTCTCTAAATCTTGGTTCTTATCTCTCAAAGTCTTGCTTCTCAAAGTCTTGTTTCTCTAAATCTTGGTTCTTATCTCTCAAAGTCTTGTTTCTCAAAGTCTCGCATCTTTAATCTAAAAAAAATCAAAAAAAACTTGCATTATGAACATATGCTCATTAACTTTGCAGCTGAAATATATAAAACATATAGAATGCCGCGTCCAAAAAGTGAACGAATAGTACATACGCCTCCAATTTTCACGGAGTTTAAACCAATGGGTATTGCCGCAAGGTTATTGAACAAGACTTCATTTTCATTAGATGAATATGAAGCATTTCGTTTGGCTGACCACGTTGGGTTGTCTCATGCTGAGGCTGCTGATGAGATGGGGATTTCCCGCCCCACTTTCTCACGCTTGATAGAACAGGCACGGAAAAAAGTGGCACAACTTATTATCAATGGTCATTTGTTGTCGATAGAAGGGGGAAATATTCATTTTCGGAAAAATATTATTAAGTGCATGGGTTGTGGACATATGTTTGATATGGGAATTCAATCTACGTTTACGGAATGTCCGGAATGTCGTTCAACCAATTTGTTGAACCTGGCTGGAGGATTTGGACATGGTAAATGCTGTACAAATAACAAATTGAGTAATAACTAAAAACGAAAGGAGGAAAATTATGCCACGAGGTGACAGAACAGGGCCACGGGGAGTTGGTCCGATGACAGGAAGGCGCTTAGGTTTTTGTGTGGGAAACGACAGCTCGGGATTTGATATTGAATCCAGGAGCTATGGACATGGATATGGTCAGGGTTTTGGCCATGGAAATAGATGGCGTGGGCAAATGGGTTATGGCCAAAGACATGCCCATGGCCGTTTTTTGGAGGATGAAGTGCATGGCGTTTCACAAAAAACTTTGCTTGAAAATGATGCACGAATCCTTAAGGAACAATTAGCGTCAATTGAAAAACAGCTCTCTGAAATTGATAAGGGAACGGATTGATTTATTGAAAGTTCACGGGGTGATTTAAAATCATCCCGTGATTATTGGAACACTAAAAATTTAAAAAAATGAAAAACACAGGAAAAGGATTAAACATAGGCCAAGGCAAAGGCCTGGGCCGTGGTGGCGGAAGAGGTCGTAACAATGGTGGTGGATTTGGTACAGGTGGATTTTGTGTTTGTGCAAAATGTGGTGAAAAAATACCCCATCAGCAAGGAGTAAAATGTACAACCCAAAAGTGTCCAACTTGTGGGCATACAATGATCAGGGAAGAGTTGCTAAAAAAGTAAACCGGAAAAGACCTTCCAGCGTGCATAGCACCTGGAAGAGTCGTGCTCAGAACTTGGAAAACTTGTGCATGGCACTTGGAAGCAACGAACTGCCATGAATAGGAACACGTTTGGGTTTTAATAGCAGGTAATAATAATCACTGAGTGGCTTCAAGTCGTTTGGTGAATCAAAACGAAAGAAATTATGAAGAAATTATTTGCAATACCAACAATCAACAAAAAGTTATGTGCCCATTTCGGTCATTGTGAGAAATTCGCCATTGTAGAAACAGAAGATAACAAAGTAATAGGGGTTGAATTCCTGAACCCGCCAGTTCATGAACCAGGCACATATCCACGGTTTTTATCTGGAAAAGGGGTCAGCACAATTATTTCGGGTGGTATGGGAATGAAAGCCCAGGAGCTTTTTGCCATGAACAATATCGAAGTATTTATGGGAATTGATTCCGATGAGCCGAAAACCCTGGTTGAAAAATACCTTGCTGAACAATTGGAAAGTGGCGAAAACCTATGTGACCACTAACGAAGTAGCATGTTTTTCGGCAACTTATATTCATCATAAATTTTCTATTGCATATCCCGGGTTGAACTAAACAACGACAACGAAAAATGCCGCATAAGCATTATTAAAGGAAATTTGTCGTACACCCATCATAAAAATATGTTTGAAAGAAGAATTTAATTTGAATATAAGTTGCCATATTAAATCAACATTGATTACTTTTAATGCCGCAAAAGTTCTTCAAGATACCATGATTATGAAAAGACAATTAGCTTTCATCCTCCTCATATCCTTGTTTATTTTAAACAGTTGTAACAACCCACCTCAGAAAGCCGAACCCGTAAAGCCCAACTCAATAAATGAATTAACCGAAGAAGAAATTGCCGATGGATGGGTATTGTTGTTTGATGGAAAATCAACCAATGGCTGGCGGAATTTCAAGGAAGAAGAAGTGAATGATGGATGGCAGGCTACGGATGGGAGCCTGATGGCGCTTGGCAAAGGAGGTGATTTGGGTGGTGACATCATAAGCGTTGACCAGTTTGAGGATTTTGAGCTCAGCCTTGATTGGGCAATATCCCCGGGAGGGAACAGCGGTATCTTCTTTCATGTCCTCGAAGGCGATTACCCAACGGTTTACGCATCTGGCCCGGAATACCAGGTAATTGATGATGTTGGTTATAAGGGAAATTTGGAAAAATGGCAACAGGCCGGGGCAAACTATGCCATGCACAATGCCTCAAACAAAGTGCTGAAACCCGTTGGGGAGTTTAACTCAAGCAGGATAAAGGTCGTGGATGCGCATGTCGAACATTGGCTTAATGGGAAGAAAATCCTTGAATATGAGCTGTGGTCGGATGATTGGAAAACCCGGGTTCAGAAAGGCAAGTGGAAGGACATGCCTGGATATGGATTGGCAAAGAGTGGGCATATTGCCTTGCAGGATCACGGAAGTGTTGTGAAATACAGGAATATTAAAATCCGTGATCTGACAGATAAGGGACTTCCTTTATTTAAGGGTGAAAATCTTGATGGATGGAATATTCATGGAACGGAAAAATGGTATGTCGAAAAAGGCGAACTTATTTGTGAAAGCGGCCCGGATGAAAAATATGGCTATCTCACAACCAATAAAAGCTATAAGGATTTCATCCTTCACCTTGAATTCAAACAGGAGGCAAATGGGAACAGTGGTGTGTTTTTCCGGTCATCGGTCGAAGGGATAAAGATAAGTGGCTGGCAGGTGGAGGTGGCGCCCAAAGGCAATGATACAGGTGGGATTTATGAATCCTATGGAAGGGGTTGGCTGCATCAAATCCCGGATGAAAAAGAAAGTATTTTAAAACCAGGAGAATGGAATCAAATGATTATTAAGGTAAAAGGCGATCGGGTAATGACCTGGCTGAACAATGAATTGATGACCGATCTGCAAGATCGGAAAATTGGAGAAGCAACGGGAGCAATCGCCCTGCAAATCCATGATGGAGGAGGAATAAAAGTGAAATGGAGGAATTTGTTTATCAGGGAATTATAAAAATTAATTTGTGAAACAATAATGATTGGCTTGAAAAACAAAAGGGAATGATTAAAATAGGCCGCTAATGCACTAATTGCTATTAGCGCATTAGCGGCGAAACAATAAATACTTAACAAGCTAATTGGGGAAATTAAACATATGAAAAACAACCTGCAATATTCAAAATGGCAACTTATATGGCTGGTAGTCTTAAGAGTGGCAATTGGCTGGCATTTCCTATATGAAGGGATGGTCAAAGTAGTAAACCCCAACTGGTCATCGGTGGGTTATCTGCTTGATTCATCGGGTTTCTTCAAGGAGATGTATTATTCCATTGCATCAAACCCTGAATTATTAAGATTGGCAGATTTCCTGAATGTGTGGGGATTGATTGCCATTGGCCTGGGTTTGATATTGGGATTGTTCACCGGCATTGCAAGCTGGTCGGGAATCGTGCTGCTTTGTTTTTATTATTTGTCGCATCCCTCCTTCATTGGCGTTAGCTATTCAATGCCCATGGAGGGCAGCTATTTAGTCGTGAATAAAGTCATGATCGAGATGTTGGCAGTGATTGTTCTGCTTTTGTTTCCAACAGGCAGGCAAATTGGTTTGGACAGGTTTATTTTTATACAAAAAAACAATTGATTTTAGAATGGCTGAAACAAATAAAAAAGATATTCCCAATTCAAATGATAATAACGGTATTAGCCGTCGTGATATCATAAAAGGCCTTGCCACTGTGCCAGTAGTGGGTGCGTTCTTTTATGGATGGTACAAAAAAAGAAAGCTTGAAAACCTATTGCGGGATTCCATTCGGGAAGAAATAACTTTGGACAATGAAAATCCTGTATTTCATCGAAAAGTATCGACCGAAAAGCAAATCCGATTGGGGATTATTGGCACCGGTGGTCGCGGAAGGGCATTGTTAAAAGCTTGTGGTTTTCTGCGCCCTGAGATAATTGATGGTTATGTGGAATCAGCAAAAGAAAATAAAACCGATAAACGTTATGCAGAGTTCCTTGAGCAGGAAGACCTGAACATTGTCATCAATGGTGTTTGTGATGTATTTGATGTACATGCAGAATTCGGGATGAAGGCTTGTTCCAATATCGATAGGTTGCCTTCGGATCAGCAAATGTCTCCATTTCCAAAACGTTACAAGAATTATAAAGAATTGCTTGCTGCCGATGATATTGATGCGGTTATTATTGCCACTCCCGATCATTGGCATGGCACCATGACTATTGCAGCTGCCCGTACCGGAAAACATGTCTATTGCGAAAAACCCATGACCTGGGCCGTTGAGGAAACCTATGAAGTGGTTAAGGCTGTAAAGGAGAACAATGTCGTATTTCAACTTGGCCATCAAAACAGGCAAACCGAAAGCTATTTTAAGGCAAAGGAAGCTATCGAAAAAAATGTGCTGGGAAAGGTCAACCTGATTGAAGTTACCACAAACAGGAACAGCCCGCAAGGTGCCTGGGTTTACAATATCAACGAAAAAGGAAATCCTAAGACCATTGACTGGGATCAGTTTATTGGGCCGGCACCGATGCACGAATTTAGCCCTGAACGCTTTTTCAGGTGGCGGTGTTGGTGGGATTACAGCACAGGCCTGTCGGGCGATCTGTTCACACATGAGTATGATGCAATGAACCAGGTTTTGGGACTTGGAATACCAAATTCCGCTATGGCATCGGGTGGAATCTATTATTATAAAGATGGCCGTACCGTTCCCGATGTACTTCAAATGACCTTTGAATATCCTGATAAGGGATTGTCTTTATTGTACAGTGCTTCGTTGGCAAGCAACAAAAGGCGGGGGCGCATTATCATGGGCCACGATGGATACATGGAATTGGGCAGCGATATGAAAATTTATGCCGATAGGGGTTCTTCTAAATACAAGAAAAAGATCGAGGCAGGGGTAATCGATCCCACAAGGCCGATTTTTTCATTTACGCCCGGCTTAAAACAGGTAGATGCAATTACATCGGCAACAGAGCAATATTTTGCCGGAAGGGGGTTGCTCTATACTTATCGGGGCGGAAAACGGGTGGATACTTCCCACCTGCATATCAAGGATTGGTTGGATGGTATCCGAAGTGGATCAGAGCCGGCATGTAATATCGACCGGGGTTTTGAAGAAGCAATGACAGCCCATATGGGAACAGTTTCCTATCACGAAAAGAGGAAAGTATTTTGGGATGTTGACAAGCAAAAAATTGTTTAATTTTAGTGGCTTGGTCACACTGAGCCTGTGATTTAAAATTGATACTATGATAAACCGCAGGGAATTTGTAAAAACACTATCGGCCGGAGTGGCCGCAAGTTTATTGATGCCCAAAAAGTTACTTGCTTTTCCAGCCAATAGTTCAATCGGTATCCAACTTTACACATTGCATCAACAAATGAAAAACGATGCAATAGGAACACTTCAAAAGGTGGCAGATGTTGGTTTTTATACAGTGGAAACGGCGGGTTATCACGAAAGGAAGTTTTATGGGTTTTCACCAAAGGAATTCAAAAAACTGGTAAGCGATATGGGAATGATTTCCCAAAGTAGTCATGCCGGTGTGAACTTGGTGAATATTGATGAAACAATTGAAGATACCCTTAATGCCGGGATGAGCTATCTTGTCCTCCCAAGTTTTGACAGGGAAAAACGTGGAAGTCTGGATGGCTTTCGGGCTGCTGCAGATGATTTTAATGTGATGGGCGAAAAATGTAAAAAGGCCGGATTATCATTTGCTTATCATAACCATTCCTTTGAATTTGAAGAAATGGAAGGAAAAGTACCCTATGATACATTACTTGAAAATACCGATCCTGGGTTTGTTTCCATGCAGCTCGATTTATATTGGATGGTTTACGGCAGGAAAGATCCACTTGCTTATTTTAACAAGTTCCCCGGACGTTTTGAGTTGTTTCATGTAAAAG
>JAADJA010000098.1 GCA_013151015.1 Chlorobiota bacterium | reverse complement strand
ATTTGATGATTCCCCCGGGGAAAGCAAGCCTGTGGAAGTTTTTCAAAAAAGTGTGTCAAAACCTATTATTTCAAGCGAACTTGAAAATTTTACCATTGAAGGACAACATGCTTTTTCCATTGAAGAACAAATCGGTGAAAACGTTAATGATTTCGAGGATATTTTTTTTAATGAAGAGTTTAATTTAAGAAAAGCGGTAATTTATTCTGAGATTTTAAATGCACCCTATATTTAGGATTTCAACTGGTAAAACGGGTTTTTTCAAATATTTTTTTTTGGAGAATACATTTTTTTATTAGTAACTTTACCCCCTTTTTAAAGTACAGTGTGTAATCTAACATAAAACTATATGGTATGGTAAGAAATTTACTTTTGACCTTAAGTATTATTTTAATGGCCAGTATTGCGGTTTTCTCACAATCCGGGGCCATAAAAGGTAAAATTGTTGATAAAGCAACAAAAGAGCCTATTCCATTTGCAAACGTGATCCTTGAAAATGGAGGTACAGTAGAAGGTGGTGCAACATCGGACTTTGACGGGAACTATGTCATTAAACCGATTGCACCGGGTACCTACGATTTGAAAGCAACCTACATTGGATACAAAAGTGTGCTTGTGCGCGGAATGATTATCAACTCGGACCAAATCCGGTTTTTTGATATTCCAATGGAAGCAACTGCTGAAACCCTTGAAGAAATCGTGGTCACAGATTACAGAATCCCACTTATCAATAAGGATGAGACTGTTACCGGCGGGCACGTTACGGCCGAGGAAATTGCAAAAATGCCTAACAGGAGTGCCAATGCGGTTGCCACTTCCGTAGGGGGTGTGTTTTCTGCCGATGGTGAAAGGGGCAGTGTTAGGGGCGCACGTAACGACCAAACGATTATGTACATTGATGGAATGAGGGTGTTGGGTTCCAGTAGCCTTCCCCAAGCCGCAATTGAGCAGGTCTCGGTTTACCTTGGAGGGCTTCCCGCACAATATGGTGATGCCAGGGGTGGTATTATCAATGTTACCACAAAAGGGCCATCCCGTACCTTTGGTGCCGGTATCGAACTGGAATCTTCCAAGTTCCTTGATGCTTATGGGCACAACAGGCTTGGTTTTAATTTGCAGGGGCCGCTAATTAAGGGTAAAAAAGAAGGGGCCACTTCCTTGCTTGGATATTTTATTTCAGGTGACTTGTATTACAAAGAAGATAGCCGCCCAACGGCCAATGGTGTTTATGTGGCCAATGACGATTACCTGAATAGCATACAAGATAACCCATTACGCCCAACAGGATTAGAGTCGGGCGGGACATTCCTAAATGGTGAGTTTACAAGGCAAAGCGACCTGACCCTGCAGAAAGCCAACCCCAATGCAGCTAGATATGGAATAAACCTTTCCGGTAAAATTGATGTCAGGACATCAAAAAACACCAATCTTTCATTTGGTGGCCAATATGTGCGTGATGACGGAAGGAGATGGGGTTTTACCAATGCAGGAAGAGCTACTGGGGAAAATACGATGTTCAATTATGATAAGAATATGCTGGCAATGAATACTACCTGGAGGGTATTTGGCCGGTTTACACAGCGTTTCCCCACTGATGGAGATAGCAAGTCCCTGGTGAAAAATGTATATTATACCATTCAGGCCGACTATTCGGAGCAGAATTCGCGGACCATGGATCCCTACCACAAGGAAGACCTTTTTAAATATGGTTATCTTGGGAAATACTCCACATATAAAACAACCACCTATGAATTGGGAAATGAAGTTGTAGATGGGCAGGAATACACCAATATATGGAAACTCAATAGTTGGGATTTTGATACGGCCTATGTTTTCGAGCAAGGGAATTACAATACCTATATTGGGAACTATACAAATCAGATTTATGATTTTTATCCTGAAAAGGTTGGAAACTGGATGAACTCCGACCAGCTTCAAATAAATGGTGGTTTGCTGAACGGCCAGGGACCGAATGCGTTTTTTGGTATTTATGGGGCTCCGGGGGCACTTCAGGCAAATTACGGAATCCGATCCAATTCACAGATTGCTGTCGATGCTTCGCTTGCTGCCGATATAGGGGACCACGAAATAAAATTTGGTTTCCGTTATGAGCAAAGAATAAGTCGTGGATATGGTTATAATGGCCCCGCACTCTGGACTTTAATGAGGGGTTACACCAACTTCCAGATATTGACACTTGATGTGGACAATCCAATAGGCATATATCAGGACGGGGTTTTCATGGACACGGTTATATATAATAGGAAATATGATGGGCCCAGTCAATTTCGGTTTGATAAAAGCTTAAGGAAGAAATTGGGATTGAAAGAAGATGGCCTCGATTTTATCCTTGTTGATTCCTATGATATTGACAATAAAACCATACAGTATTATGACAAGGACGGCGTAATGCATACCAAACAACTAAGCGAGGATTTGTATTCCGTGGATATGTTCAGTGCCGATGAATTGCTTTTTGATGGTAGTTTTATCGCAAATTACAATGGTTTTGATTACAAAGGGAACAAATTAACGAATGTTACCTTTGATGACTTTTTCACAATGAAGGATGACAATGGTGACTATTTAAGGCCAATTCCTGCTTACGAACCGATTTACATGGCAGGGTATATCCAGGACAAGTTTTCTTTCAGGGACTTGGTTTTTAATGTTGGGGTACGCGTTGACCGTTTTGACGCTAACCAAAATGTATTGAAAGACCCATTCCTGTTCTATCCTGCACGGACCCGATCGGAAGTTTCGACCATTGATGGAAAGCTTATTGACCATCCGGGCAATATGGGGGACGACTATGTTGTTTATGTTGACAATGTGAACAACCCAACCTTTGTAACCGGTTATCGGAATGGGTTTACATGGTTCAATGCCGATGGTGTTGAAATTCAGGATCCGAATATTTTGGATGCCGGTTCAGGGGTTTCACCTTTTTTGATAGATCCAAACCAGGAGCGCGTAAATGCAAGTTCATTCAAGGATTATGACCCACAGATCAATATTATGCCAAGGATTTCTTTTTCCTTTCCAATTTCGGACGAAGCCTTGTTTTATGCACATTATGACGTGCTGACACAACGGCCTACCAATAGTGTTTTCTCCAATCCTGCAGTATATTATTTTATTAACAATATTACCGGACGTATCAATAACCCGAACCTGAAACCAACGAAGACCATAAGTTATGAACTGGGTTTCCAGCAAAAGCTCACAAACAAATCTTCCTTGCGGATAACCACTTTCTACAATGAGATGCGTGATGATATTCAGTCGTACCGCTTTGTTGGTGCCTATCCAAAAGATTATGATTCCTATAATAATATCGACTTTGGTACGGTAAAAGGAATGACGATTACCTATGATTTAAGGAGATTGAACAGCAACACGCGCGTAAATGCAAGTTATACCTTGCAATTTGCTGACGGGACTGGTTCCTCTACTACTACTGCCGCTGCCCTTATTGCTGCCGGTCTTCCCAATTTACGTACAACAAACCCTTTGAACTGGGACAGAAGGCATGGATTTAACATATCCATTGATTACCGTTATGGCGAAGGAAAAGATTATAACGGACCGACGATTACCAGACGAAAAGGGACGGATAACGAAAAAATTAGCCAGATACTTAAAAACACGGGTGTTAACTTCCTGATCAATGGTGGTTCGGGAACCCCTTATACGGCACAGGAAAACATAATCGCATTTAACTCCGGAGGAACAAGGCTTCTGAAAGGAACTATCAACGGATCACGTTTGCCATGGCAATTTAGGGTCGATATGCGATTGGATAAAGACATTCACCCAAAGTGGGGCAGTAAAGATGTTTTTTTCAACGTTTATTTACAAGTATTGAATTTGTTTAATACAAAGAATATCCTTGGGGTTTATAGTGCCACAGGTAACCCGGATGATGATGGGTACCTTGCTGCACCTGAATGGCAAAGGGAGATTGAAAACCAGGTAAGCCCAGAATCCTACCGTGATTTATATGCATTGCGGATTAATGTCCCTTGGAATTACAGTAGCCCGCGCTTAATACGCCTCGGGGTCAGGTTCAACTTTTAATTTGAAAACGTAAAAAGAGAAGCTTCACTGGTTTCCCATAATAAGCATACTGGTGACCGTAACCGTAAAACTATTAAAAATGAAATATAAAAACTCATTTAAAATGAAAAATATTTTCCGAACACTCGCAATTTCGGTGTTGATTCTTGTATTTGCAAAAGTCAATTATGCCGAAAAATATAAGTTTGGTAATTTCAAAAGTACCGAAAGTATTAAATCCACGGCAGCAGGCTGTGCGGCCCCATCTGGTTTTCGCTTTTTACAAGTGAACAATGTGAAGGCACGTATCAATACCGGTGGTGATATGTGGTGGGACCTGCTTGGTATTGGACAATATTTCATTCCAGGGAATACGTCACAAACATCCATGTTTTCATCGTCCTTGTGGATCGGGGGCCTTGATATCAACAATCAGTTGAAACTCGCTGCCCTTAGGTATAGACAGATTGGACAGGACTATTGGACAGGGCCTTTGACCATTGACGGGACTGCAGCCATTGATATTGAGACCTGTGCCGAATGGGATAAATTTGCCGTAATTACACGGGCTGAGGTCGATCTGTTTATTGATTGGTTCAACAGTGATAATAAGGCCGATGACTTTCCCGGATACGTTATTCCAAAATCCATTATGGAATATCCCGCACACGGTGATGTATCAAAAGGACAGAGTTATTATCTCGCCCCATTTAAGGATGTGGACGGTGATGGTGATTACGACCCCAACAATGGTGATTACCCATATTATGATATAAATAATGATTTATGCCCGTTGAATTTTGCGGGCGACCCGAGTTATATCCCAACTCCAACAATGGAGTCGGAGTTTTATGAAGACTATTTTGGAGGTATCCTCGTTGACCAGGTTTTAAAAGGTGATGAAACTTTTTGGTGGGTATTTAACGATAAAGGGAATTTCCATTCGGAAACAAACGGTGCTTCCATTGGGATGGAAATCAGGGGACAGGCCTTTGGCTTTGCTACCAATGATGAGGTGAACAATATGACTTTCTATAGTTATGAAATTATTAACCGCTCAACCTATGTACTTACCGAAACTTATTTTAGTCCGTGGGTGGATACCGATTTGGGTTATGCTTTTGATGATTATGTGGGATGTGATGTAAACAGGGGACTTGGGTATTGTTATAATGGACTGCCTATTGATGGGGCAGGGGAACCTGAAGCTTATGGTGATCAACCACCGGCCATTGGGGTTGACTTTTTCCAGGGCCCGTATATGGATCCGGATACATGCGATAACCCTGCATATAATGGTGATGGCCTCTTGGGGCCATCAATAGATGATTGTAGCATTGTAAGTTTTCATATGGCAGATATTTCCCTTACCTACGGCGAAAACGATGAATTTTCGGATATTTTTACCGTTCGTTCCGAAGCAATAAACGGGGTGAATTTCGGAAATGGTATCGTGGATGATGAACGTTTTGGAATGAGGCGTTTCGTTTATCATAACAACGGTGGTTTGCCAGCGCAAAGCGATCCTGTAATTGCACCTGAATATTACAATTACTTAAGGGGGTTTTGGAGAGACAATTCAAGGATGCAATATGGCGGAAACGGGCACGTAAACTCAGGTGCATTGGGACCTGATTGTGACTTTATGTTCCCAGGCGATACGGATCCTTGTAACTGGGGGACAAAAGGAATTCCGCCCAACGGTGGTTTTAACCAGGGTGGATTATACTGGACAGAAGAAGAAGTTGGCAATAATCCATTTGACAGGCGTTTTATGCAGTCAGCCGGTGGGTTTACATTGTTGCCGGGAGCCGTTAACTACATTACGGTTGGTATTCCCTGGGCAAGGGCTATTTCCGGTGGGCCATGGGCTTCAGTTGAATTATTGAGGGTTGTTGATGATAAGTCACAGGCATTGTTTGATAATTGTTTTAAGATTATCGATGGGCCAAGCGCACCGGATCTTACCATACAGGAACTTGACCAAGAACTGATTGTATATATTTCCAACAGTAAAACATCCAATAATTATAAGGAGGGATATTCGGAAATCGATCCTCAGATCAAAGCCATTAGGCCCGACTCTATTCCAATGGATGATTGGGACGACACCTATGATTTTGAAGGTTATTTGATTTATCAATTGGCCGATGCTTCGATTACTATTGCTGAAAGCAGGTTCGACCCTGATAAAGTCCGCTTGATAGCACAGTTTGATATTAAGAACGGGGTAGGCAGATTGGTAAATTATGATTTTGACCAGTTTATAGGGGGAAATGTCCCTACTGTACAGAATACCGATGGCGACAATGGTGTTGTTCATTCTTTTCAGATATTTGAAGACGCATTTGCTTCTGGTAACCGTGCTCTTGTTAATCACAAACAGTACTATTTTTCAGTATTGGCATATGCCTACAATAATTATAAAATATATAAACAAGATGACCCGCTCTATTCCGATGGACAGAAGAAACCATTTTTGTCTGGTAGGAAAAACATTAAGAATTATACGGGTATTCCCCATAAAACCGTGAACGGGCTTGTTGCAAATTCTAGTTACGGCGATGGCCCTCAAATTACAAGGATTGAAGGACAGGGAAATGGCGGATTATTTTTGGATTTCACCGAGGGGACAATCGAGGAGATATTGTCGAAGAAACCTGCAAGTGAAGGCAATCAATATGGGAATCCCAATTATCCCATTGCTTACCATCCTGTTTACGAACTGGGAAAAGGACCTGTTAGTATTAAGGTGGTTGACCCGTTGAACGTAAAAAGCGGGGAATATACCATTAAACTGGATTCGCTTTACAATACTACAATTTATAAAGTTACAGGGGAGAATATAAATGGGGACAGCGTTGTATGGCAAACTGCTTCCTGGACTTTAAAAGATAATTATTCCGGGAAAGTTTATCCTGGCAATACCACAATTGATATACAAAATGAACAACTGTTCCTGGATCTGGGTATTTCGATTAGTTTTAACCAGGTATTTGCACCCGGGCCTTATAATATTGGATCTACCAAGGAGTCAACACCCAAACCTATTTATAATGAGATGGCCAATAATAATGGATTGATTACCTCGTCCATTACCTATGCCGATAGTTCAAGACAATGGTTAAGTGGTGTTTCGGATAACGATACCCCCGGTAGCCCACTTAACTGGATTCGATCCGGAACCTATGTCGATCAGCAAAACTCGAGTTTCAATGATTGGGATTTGCCTGGAAACCCATGGGACCCGAACGAAGCGTATGAAAAAATTGTCAATGGGACATGGGCGCCTTATGGTTTATGTGCGAATACCGGACAAGACCCAAGTGGACCGGCTTATGGTACTACTGCAACATCAAAAACCCTTACAGGCTCTTTAAAAGATTTGGCAAGTATTGACATAGTATTGACATCCGACAAATCAAAATGGTCGAGGTGTCCGGTAATTGAAATGTCAGCGGATCCTGCTCTTGCTGAAGGAGGAGCCGTGAAACATTCACTTAGAAATGCACCATCTGTCGATAAAGATGGAAATCCTGCTGAAGTAGGGGATACAATCCCAAGTGATAACCCCAATGACCCGGATTATATCAAAACAACGGGAATGGGCTGGTTCCCGGGTTATGCCATAAACCTTGAAACAGGTGAGAGGATGAATATCATGTTTGGTGAGGATTCGTGGCAGGTAGAGGATAATGGGAGGGATATGTTGTTCAACCCAACAACAACCGGCTTCAGTATCCCATCTCTCGAAACGATTTTTGGAGGGAAACACTATGTTTATATTATGGACCACAAATCGGTGTCATTTCAAAGTGTTATTTCCTTTAATTTCCCCGCATATGATGCAGGGGCGGAATTGGCAAAGATTATTTCATTTGATACAATAAGTATAATTCAGACAATCTATCGTACAATAGCCTACGCAAGTACAATGTATGTGGGTATTCCAATGCTGGCACCTAATCAGGAGTGGCTTTCAAATGATGTTACCATTAAAATAAGGATAGGAAAACCATATGCAAGGTATAATTCTGTCGTATTGGATACTATTACCGAGCCTACAGAAAATAATTTGTATCCGATGTATCAATTCTCTACAGATGCAATTGCCACTTCACAGTATGTAGAAGCCAAAGCATCTACCGATTTGGAATTAATTGGGGTTGTGCCGAATCCTTATTACGCATACTCTGATTACGAACATAATGCACTTGATAACAGGGTTAAAATAATCAACCTTCCCGAAAAATGTACAGTGATGATATATAACGTGAACGGTACATTGATCAGGACTTATACCAAAGATGATCCAATTACCTCCATAGATTGGGACTTGAAAAATGCTGCAGGTATTCCGATAGCCGGAGGTATATACCTTATTCATGTTAAAGATGAGACATCAAGCGAAGAAGTAATTGTCAAATGGTTCGGTTCATTAAGGGTTGAAGATTTTAACAGGTTCTAATTATTCCTGATTGGAGAAAATTAAAAAACTAATAAAAAAATAATAGCATGAAAAACTTTTATAATTATTTAGTAGCTATATTTTTAATAGGGGTTATAACGATTCCTTTACATAATGCAAATGCTGGAAATAAAGATCGTGCAGGACAAGCCGGTGCCGGTGAGTTGCTGATTAACCCATGGGCTGGCAGCTCTGGTTGGGGTGGTGTAAACGTTGCAAACACGAAAGGGCTTGAGAGTATTTACAATAATATCGCCGGTCTTGCATTTACCGCTAAAACCGAATTGATATTTGCCAATACATCCTGGATGAAAGGCGCCGATATCAATTTGATGTCATTTGGTTTGTCCCAAAGGGTTGGTGATGCAGGTGTAATTGGCTTAAGTGTTATGTCAATGAATTTTGGGGATATTGATATTAGGACAGTTGACCAGCCAGAAGGTGGAATTGGAAAGTTCTCACCACGGTACATGAATATTTCAATTGCTTATGCCAAAGCTTTTTCAAATTCTATTTATGGAGGTATCAATTTCAAGATCATTACAGAATCCATTGCGGATGCCAATGCCCAGGGAATGGCAATTGATGCGGGGATACAATATGTTACCGGGGACCTTGAAAACATAAAATTTGGGATTTCATTAAGGAACGTAGGGCCAAAGATGGGCTTCAAGGGTGATGGCTATTCATTATCAACTGCTATACCTGGCCAAACAAATCAATTTACGATGACCCAAAGGGGAATGGCTTTTGAATTACCTACACAGTTGAACATTGGTGCAGCGTATGACTTTTTATTTGATAAATCAAGGTTTACATTGGCCGGTAATTTTGCCTCAAATTCGTTCACAAAAGATCAGTTTATGTTGGGTGGTGAATTTTCATTTCGCAACATTGTATTGCTGAGGGCCGGTTATACATACGAAGAGGGCATTTATGCCGATGTTACCGACCCGGCCAGGACCAATGCAAACAGCGGCTTTAGTGGTGGTTTAACAATTCAGGTCCCATTGAACAAAGACAATGACAGTGTTTTAGGGATTGACTACGCTTACAGGCCAACCAACCAATTTTCCACAACGCATTCCATCGGAATAAGGTTTACATTGTAAGCAAACCAGGAATTTTAACAAGATTTTATTTTAAGAATATAATAAAAGGACCCTTTCTTAAAGGGTCTTTTTATCTTTTTTCATTTTGCAAAACAGAAGAAAATGAAGGTAACATATTATAGGGAAGAGGGATTAGAGAACCTAAAGAAGGAATTGGATCATTTGATCAGGGTAGAAAGGCCATCACTTTCAAAGCAAATTGCCGAGGCCCGGGACAAAGGGGATTTATCTGAGAATGCCGAATACCATGCGGCCAAGGAAGCCCAGGGGATGTTGGAGCTGAAGATCTCAAAAATGCAGGAACTGGTTCGAAATGCAAGGATCATAGATGAATCAAAGCTGGATGCCTCAAAAGTTTTGTTGTTATCCACAGTTGTGATAAAAAACCTAAAAAACGGGGCCGAAATGAAATACACCTTGGTTCCCGAACAGGAAGCAGATATGAAAGCAGCCAAGATTTCGGTCACGTCCCCAATTGCAAAAGGATTGCTTGGAAAAAAAGTTGGAGATACAGCCGATATTAAAGTTCCGGCAGGAACGATCCCATTTAAGATAATTGAGATTACCCGATAATTATATTATGGTACTACCATGAATTAATGGAGAACCACATAATATAGATTTACAAATAATAGTAATAATAATGCGAGAATGATTGAAGGTTTAACTGCAAGAATAAAGTTAACAAGTTGAAAATAGTCCTGTACGTACAGATTAAAGGTTTATTCAATGCAAATATTCAAGCATTCCTGCATTAAATCATTGAAGCATTATTTTTGGTTTTCAAATCTCATAAAAAATTCCCATTAGCCATTAAAATAGTAGTAGAACCGATATTAATAAAATAGAACTCTGATGGCCACGATTTTTTCAAAAATAGTAAATAGGGAAATCCCTTCTTATAAAGTTGCGGAAAATGAAAAGTTTTATGCTTTTTTAGATATCAACCCCTTGGCAAAAGGCCATACACTTGTTATTCCCAAAAAGGAAGTGGACTATATTTTTGACCTGGACAATGAAACCTATACAGAATTGTTTTCCTTTGTCAGAAAGGTTTCGGCTGCCATTGAAGCCAGCATTGATTGTGTGCGATTGGGCATGGTCGTTTATGGCCTGGATGTCCCACATGTGCATGTCCACCTTGTCCCCTTGCAGGGAAAAGGGAACGAATTGAATTTCGGCAACCCAAAGGTAAAACTTAGCCCGGATGAGTTTAAAGGGATTGCGGAAAGGATTCGTACCAACTTTGAAAGTGCTTAAAATCGGTGCAATTGTTTTAAAGAACTTGCACATCGGTCATCCGACATCTGCCATCCGACCATATGTTTTATTGAATTTTAAGGAATCATTTAATTCATGCATCCATCAAAAAAGAGAAAAGTAAAAATCAATAAGCCCTCACATTCTTTCCTTCAATAAAATTAATAAAGGACTTATTGACCACTTTATTTCCGCCCGGAGTCGGATAGTTGCCGGTAAAATACCAGTCGCCAGGATGATCCGGAATAGCTTCGTGCAAATCCTCAATCGTTTGATAGATAATCTGGACTTGGGCATTGATTTCCTTACCGGTAAGCAATTCGGCAATTTTATCTGAAATCTGTTCTGTGGTAAAAGGCTTAAAAATTTCCTTTACGTAATTTACGATTTCTTCCTTTGGAAGGTGTTCCTGCTGTTTACACTTTTTATAAACCGCATTGATTACACTTTTCTGGTTGGTATCGTATAAAAGTTCAATGGCAGCCCTGAATGCCACAAAATCATTCAATTTTGCCATATCGATGCCATAGCAGTCTGGGTAACGGATTTGCGGGGCAGAGGATGCAACGATTATCTTTTTGGGCCCAAGGCGATCAAGGATGCGGATAATACTTTGCTTGAGGGTCGTTCCCCTCACAATGGAGTCATCGAGTACCACAAGGCTGTCAATCCCTGGCCTGACAACCCCGTAGGTTACGTCGTAAACGTGTCCAACAAGGTCATCGCGCTTATTGTCCTGGGTTATAAATGTACGAAGCTTCATATCCTTCACGGCAATTTTTTCGATCCGGGGTTTTAAGCTTAAAATGGAATCAAGCTTTTCAGGTGAAATCGAATCTTTGTTGTTTAGGATATTGTCCCTTTTTACCGTGTTGCAAAAACGGTCAAGTTCTTCTGCCAGCCCACGAAAAGCAACAGCAGCGGTATTTGGGATATATGAAAAAACAGTATCCTCAAAATTATGGTCAATGGCTTTCAAGATGGCCGGGCTTAATAATTTCCCAAGTTTTTTCCGTTCGATATAAATATCTGTATCCGTCCCACGGGAAAAATAAATCCTTTCAAATGAACAGGATTTCCGGGGCTGTTTTTTGCCAAATTCAAATTCACCTGTTTCCCCGTCTTTTTTGATGATGAGGACATGGCCGGGTTTTACTTCGTTTATTTTGTTAATGGGGACATTAAATGCTGTCTGGATTGCAGGTCGCTCTGAAGTAACGACTACTATTTCTTCATCGTGATAATAATAGGCTGGGCGTATTCCTGCCGGATCCCTCATTACAAAAGAATCCCCGTGCCCCAACATTCCCGCAATGGCATATCCACCATCCCAGGCATCTGCTGCTTTGGTAAGGATATTTTGTATATTCAGGTTGTCGGCAATCTTTTGGGTGCTTTCCATTTTCGAAAAACCATCCTTTTTGAATTGCTGGTAAAGGTTTTCGTTTTCCTCATCCAAAAAATGCCCGATTTTTTCAAGAATGGTAATGGTATCGGAAGTCTCAACAGGATATTGACCGTATTCCACCAATTTCTCAAATAACTCGTCCACATTGGTCATGTTGAAATTTCCGGCAAGTACCAGGTTGCGGGTCATCCAGTTATTCGTACGTATGACAGGGTGGAGGTTTCCGATTTCATTTTTGCCGAATGTGCCATAACGTAAATGGCCCAGAAACAATTCGCCCGTAAAATCCAGGTTGTTTTTAAGCCATTGGATATCTTTTACCCGCTTGGGGTGCTTCTTGTAAACCTTGGCAAGTTTACCATGGACTTGGCTGAAAATATCCTGAATGGGCCCATCTGAATTGGAACGCAACCTGCTGATGTACTTCTGGCCCGGTTCCATGTCCAGTTTTATGGATGCGATACCAGCTCCGTCCTGGCCCCTGTTGTGCTGTTTTTGCATTAACAAATGCAATTTGTTCAGGCCGTAAAAACCAGTCCCGTATTTTGTGGAATAAAACTCAAGGGGCTTTAGCAACCGGACAAGGGCAATTCCGCATTCGTGTTTTATCTGCTCACTCATGGATTTTGTTTATTTTTAGCGGCGATTATAAAAGTAGTTCTACCATACCCGAAAGTTTGGGATTCGTGGAAAACAGCAATACTGGATTATTCAACTAATTTGGAATGCGTCAATGATTGAATGCTTCAATGTGGAATGAATTAAAACTAAGTCTTAAATCGAAAGCTGTCTATATTTAATATACCGCAAACATTCCTGCATTGTATCATTGACGCACTAAATCAGTTTTTACAATTTAAATAACAATAGCATCATATGATTTTAACAATGATTGCAAAAATAGTATTAAAAATGAAAAACTTAGGATTATTAATTGTTTTGGTTTTTTTCCTTTCCCCTGCCTTTTCGCAATATGAAACACCAGGAACAGGGGTGAATTGGGATTTGACCGACTTGGTGGGCAATTCATCGGGTGCGGTTACGCTCCAGGATGGGATTTACTTCTTTAATGAGGATATCCTGATTTCAGCATTGGATACGTTTCATATTTCAACGGACGAAACCGTTAAAATAGGACAAGGGAGGTTAATAACGGTATCGGGTGTTTTAATTGCCAATCCCCCGGAAGGGATTACCTTTACCGCCATCGACACAACACTGAATTTTCTCGGTTTCCGTTTTGAGGAATCATCTTCATCCATTCTTGCGAAATGTACGGTTGAATTTGGGGGAGGGATTAAATTGATCGAAACAGATATGGTTTTTGAGGATTGTGTTTTCAGGAAAAACAATGTGGAAAACTCAACGGGGGCAATCAATTTGTTTCATTCCAGCCCGGTTATTTCAAATTCGGGATTCTATTTGAATGAAGGCCCGGCCATCATGTCGGGGGCCAATTCCGAATCTTCCCCACGGATTTTTCAGAACGCTATTTCACAAAACAATACCCTGAATCAAAATATGCCGCAGATAAACCTTGGGACCTCCAAAGCGAATGATACGATTTGGATCATGGGCAACACCATCCAGGGATTTTATGACAATGCCGGGGGAATGGCTGTTTCCACGCTTGCTGGTGGAAATTTGGAATGTGTGATCAGGGAAAACAATATTGTGGGAAACCGATATGGGATCGCCGTTTACGGAAACAGTATCTCATCTGTTATCGAAGGGAATACAATTACAGGCAATAATATCCAGGGAGACCCATTGCTTGGGGGAAGTGGCATAAACTTTTGGGGAAACGAATCCAATGTGTCGCTTGTTTCTGAAAATACAATTTCGGGGAATTTGTGGGGGGTTACCATACAAGGGACTGCCCGGCCCAATATGGGACAGGTTGAACCGGATACGGCCAACATTGGGGAAAACCTGATTTTTGACAACGGAAACGAAGGAACGGTTTACGCCCTTTATAACAATACGCCCAATGATGTTTTTGCCGAAAACAATTATTGGGGAACATACAGCCTGGATACGGTTGAAATGTATATTTTCCATCAACCCGATGACCCAGCCCTTGGTTTTGTCGATTATTTGCCCATCAAGGATTATGTTACGGCAGTTCCTGAAATTGATTTCAGCAAATCAAATTCGTTTGAAATCTATCCCAATCCGGCAAGGGGTTTTATTAAGCTTGTTTTCACCAATGAGGAAAATTCATTTAAGAAAATAAGTGTGTTTAATTCAACAGGGAAATTGGTAAAAAGGACTCAATCTGAAGACCTGGAATTGGAGATCGATATTTCGGATATTCCCAAAGGTTTGTATTTTATTGGGTTGCAAGATGGAAAAAGAACCGGTTTTCAAAAATTCATTAAAAGATAGGAAATGCTTAAAATAAGATATGGTAAAAAAGAGGACATTCCTGTTATTGTTGACTTTCAGGAAAAAATGGCCTGGGAAACAGAAGAATTGAAATTGGACATTAAAACATTGACCAAAGGCGTTGAAGCGGTTTTTGAAGATAAAAACAAAGGGAAATACATTATGGCGGAATCGGACGGGAAAACAATCGCCTCCATGATGCTCACACCGGAATGGAGCGACTGGCGCAACACCAACTTTTTGTGGATACAATCTGTCTATGTGATCAAGGAGTTCAGGCAGAAGGGCGTGTTCAGGGAAATGTACGGTTTTGCGAAACAAATCGTGGAATCCTCCCCTGCGTATTCTGGTTTGCGCTTATATGTGGAAGTGAACAATACCACCGCCCAGAAAGTTTATATCCATACCGGCATGGACGGGGAGCATTATAAAATGTTTGAGTGGGAAAAACCAGCGATGAGTAATACGCAAGCAAATACAAAACCAAGATAAATATCACATGAAAAAAGGCCAATCAAATAGATTAACAGATCAACATAAGGAATCCAAAGGCGTAGAAGGGATATTTGGGGATGATGCCAAACTACATGATAGTTCAGTGGGGACTATATCCAAAGCGACTTTAAAGCAATTAGAAACTGAATTTCCTAATCTTAATTTCAGATATCGAAATAGTATAAAAAAAGAAGAGATAAATAAAGTTTTAAGTGAAATTGATTCTGAATTGGGGCAAACACTATTTGTTCCAAACTCAAGTATTAAGCCTGATGGTGGTATAATAGAAGTTGAAGACAAGAATGGTAACTGGCGTGTTATTTTAATAACCGAAGCAAAACATCAGGGTAAAGATATTGAAAACATTAGGGATGGCAATCTGGTGGGAAAACAGAACGATCAATATCTTATGGCAGCAGGCAATGCTATTGAACGATCACATAAAAATATTGCTGAAATTGCTAACTTAATGCTACTATAATCTCATTTTCCATATGTTTTATTTTTAGAAGGTTCGAATTTTTTAACAGAAACCATAACAATAGAAAGACCAGATGGAAGGGTAGTCGAGTTAGATTATAATTCAGGGATGTTAAATAGGTTGGATCGGCTTACTGCTGCAAATTATGGAATGCTTATCAATACCAATCTATGTAAAAATAAATTTGTGGACCATGAAAACAATAAGATAATGCTTCAGGCTACATCTATTTATACACAGGGA
>JAADJA010000135.1:15983-27257 GCA_013151015.1 Chlorobiota bacterium | reverse complement strand
AAACTCATGGAGTTAATAGGCCAAACTGATAATGAAAGGGGGGAAAAAGAATTTCTGCTTATATGGAAGCGCCTTGATTATGCAAATGAGAAAGAAGTAAAGTTTGCTGAAAGAGCTTTTTTTGAAGCAAGAAAAAAAAAGGCTCGTAAAATACGAGAGGATGATTATCATAAAAAACTTGAAAGAGCAAAAAGTCAAGTAAAATTGGATCTATCAAAAATTTATACATTAGAAAGATTTGACCAATAGCTTTTTTCGGCGTACCCATAACTGGTAATCAAGAAATGGTTAGAAGATTTTAAGTCAGGTTTCAAAGCATTAGAAATGGAACTGCCTGCCTTTTTCTATGTGAAATTGTATAAGAATGAACCAAGAAAAGGTTTTTATGATGAAGTTCGATTTTCATGAGGAGACAGAAAAAGAATTTATTGGAACAATTGAATATTATGAAGAATGCTAAATCGGGTTAGGATTGAGGTTTTCTAAAGAAGTATATGCAACTATCCAGCGAATATGTGAATGTCCATATGCTTGGAGTCCAATTGATCCAATGACAAGACATTGCCTCACAACAAAATCTCCATAGGGTATCCTATACTGGATAACAAAAGATAAAAAACTAAAAATGGCAGTAATGAATCTGCAAAAAAAACCAGGTTATTGGAAAGATAGACAATAATAAGTCTTGTTTCTGGTCTATTTTGAAAGATATATGCTCTAATACTTAATCAACTTCCGGGTAGTCAATACCTGATTATCCTCAATAATCTGGACAAAGTAAAAGCCTTCAGGCTCCGCAGTTAAATCAGCCTTTATCCTATGTATGCCTGGAGAATAATATGACGCTCCGATACCCAATATCTGTTGGCCTGTTAGATTATAGATTTTCACCTCAACACTTTTACCCGTTGAGAAGGATAGGTTCAAAATAGCAATTTTATTGACAGGGTTTGGTCCAATGCGAAGGATATCTTCTTTTTTTGTTTCGCCCACAGCGGTGAAACAGGGTTGTTGGTTGGCACCGACTTCCAACAATGAATCTACCAGACTTTCATAATCCGGCGGGAGGATTTGTTTCACCAAAATCTCATGGGTCGGTGCGATTATCACAACAGTAGGTGTTCCCTGGATATCGTAGGCCAAATGGACAGGGTTTCCCCCACCATCGTTTCCGCTCACATTGGGATAGGTAACCCCATAAACCGAATCAAAGTAAATCACGTTCTGTGTTGAATTCCCTTTATCGATCCCTATAACGAAAACATCGCCTTCGTTACAGCCAAACTCTTCATATGTCGCCTGCAAATCTGGCGCATATAACTGGCAAGTCCCTCATGCAGTGGAATAAAAGTCGATCATCACGATCTTCCCCTCATCCAATATATCAAAGAGTTTATGCGTATTGCCGTTTACATCTTTTACGGAAAAATTAACGGCGGTATCAAGGGTGGTTTGTGCGTTCCCCTGAAATATCGCAAACATGAACAGAACAAAAAGTAGGTTTTTCTTCATAATATCTTGTTTGATTTATTGACATGAATCTATATAAATTGGTTGCCCCATCTGCAAATTCCTTACCGCTTTTGAAATTAAAAAATAAAACAGGCTTAAAAAAGATTAAATAATTTATCTTTATCATCTTTTTTGAATCGATAAAATACTAAAACGAGATAAAAATGGAAAGGGAAATACCAAACAGGACACCTCTTGTTGAATTTCAGGGAGAGAAGATGAAAAAACTTGTCCGGGGCTTTACACCGGAGAGATTGGCATCTTTCCTCGATGTGACCGACCTGAACGCTGACACCCAGGCCCCAAAAATGAAAAAAATGGCCGATTGGGCCAAAACCTATGGATGTGCCTCGGTTTGCGTTAACCCGGTTGAAGGGGCAGATATCCTCCCCGAGCTTTTAAGGGAATCAAATATCAAAGAATGCTATGTAATTGATTTCCCCCTTGGGAAGGTTGACATCGATATAAAAGCGGAAATGACGGCCCATACCGTTAAAAAAAGCCGCAAAATAAGAGGCGATGGAAAGGGGATGATCGAACTGGACATGGTCATCAATGTGGGCCGTTTCAAAAAAGAACATTCCTATGCCCTTGAAGAAATCAATGCTGTCTGCGAAGCTGCCGACGGGGAACATGTGAAAGTAATAATCAGGTCATCGGAACTTACCGAAAAAGAACTATATATCGTTTCGGAAATAGTGGCTTCTTCCAATGCCCATTTTATCAAAAACTCCACAGGGATGGATGCCTACGGTGCAACACCCGAGCATCTGCGGATAATGCGGGAAGTGGTGGGCAACGAAATGGGCGTAAAGGCGGCAGGGGGAATTTCGGATGCAATGACGGCCATGCGGCTGTTTTATGCCGCGGCTTATGATGAATCCCTGCAAAGCCCGGATTTGTTCAGGCTCGGCACCAGCAAACCCCTGAACATTATTTCCTCGATGGGCTGGCTGTTATATTCCACCGATGACTGGATTGATGCCGGAATTATCCCCTGTACCATTTGCCCCTATAATTTTACGGACAAACTGAGGGTCGAATTACGGGAAGAAAGCAATGCAAAATGCAGGAATTGCAAATTCAAGGAATATAGGAAACACAAGGAATTTTAATTCCTGGCACGTAGAGGCCACGGACGTGTGCCTATTTGGACTGCAACGGAATGGAAGTGACATGGGCGCGTGCCAAAAAAAACAAGTGCAGGAAAATGTTATCAAAACCCGTCTTCTTAATTATGCTGACGGATGCAGTGAATAATAAAAGATAAAAAATGAAAACTACAATTGGCGGATATCACGGAAAGCTGCTTAGGATCAACCTGAGCAACCACACCCACAAAGTTGAAGAGATTGACAATAAACTCGTTCTTGATTATATCGGGGGAAGAGGCCTGGGTTCAAAAATACTATTTGACGAAACCCCGACAGGTGTTGACCCTTTAGGACCTGAAAACAAACTCATTTTTGCCACCGGGCCTTTAACAGCGATCAATGCACCCACAACAAGCCGTTATGCCATTGTGACCAAATCCCCTCTTTCGGGGACAATCGGCGGGAGTTCTTCCGGAGGCCATTTTGGGGTCAACCTAAAATCCACGGGATATGATGTTGTAGTGGTTGAGGGCAAATCGGAAAAACCATGCTATTTGTGTGTTTCCGATGAAAAAGTCGAGATACGGGACGCTTCGGGCTTATGGGGGAAAAAGACGGATGAGGTTACAGAAATAATTATTTCACAAACCGACCCAAAAGCCGGGGTGGCAACCATTGGCCCTGCAGGCGAAAACAAATTGTTGATCGCCTCCATTATGAACGAAAAGAACCACGCCGCCGGAAGAAGTGGCCTCGGTGCGGTAATGGGCTCAAAAAACCTGAAAGCCGTTGCCGTTTATGGAAGCAGAAAAATAACGAACGTGGACAAGCCTGTTGTTGACAAAGCTGTAAAGCAATGGCGCACATTTGTTGGGGAATCTCCTTTGACAAAAGATGTGCTTAAAGAGTATGGGACACCCGCCTTGGTAAAAGTTATCAACCATTATGGCGCATTCCCCACGAACAATTTCCAGGAAGGGGTTTTTATCGATGCCGAATCCATTTCGGGCGAAACTTTCAAGGAATTGTATTTTGTAAAACGGAAACCCTGTGATGGATGTCCTATTGCCTGTGCCCGTGTTACGGCGACCCCCGAAAGGGAAGGCAAAGGCCCCGAATTTGAAACCATCTGGTCTTTTGGGGCTTTGTGCGGAATCAACAACCTTGAGAATATCATCCATGCAAATTACAATTCCAATAATTACGGTTATGACACCATATCGGCCGGTAGCACAATTGCCTGTGCAATGGAATTATCGGAAAAGGGATATTTCACAGAGGAGACCTTTGCACAAATCAGAAAAGATTTGGGACATGATTTAAAATTTGGCGACGAAGAAGCCATTGTTGTATTTACCGACCTTATCGGGAAAAGGGAAGGCTTTGGAAAAGAGCTCGGCATGGGGGCAAAATGGCTGGCCACAAAATATGGTCACCCTGAACTGGCCATGCACGTAAAAGGCCTGGAGCTACCTGCTTACGATCCAAGGGGCTTTCATGGAATGAGCATTTCCCTGGCCACAAACAACCGGGGAGGATGCCATCTGCGGTCTTATCTCGTGGCCACTGAGGCGCTCTCGACCCCATTTGCCGTAAACCGGTTTGAATCGAAAGGAAAACCCGGCCTGACTAAACTTTATCAGGATTTGACCTCCACAGTTGATTCCATGATTGCCTGTGTATTTACCCAATTTGCCCTAAATCCCGACCATTATGCCTTATTGCTTGGTTCGGTCTTAGGTGTCGAAATGGATGGAAACGCCCTTTTAAAAATAGGTGAACGGATTTATACCCTCGAAAGGTTGTTCAATCTCCGTGAAGGGATTACACCGGACGAGGACACTTTGCCAAAACGTCTTTTGGACGAACCATTCAAATCCGGTCTGTCCAAGGGATTCAAGATTAAATTTGATACGCTCCTTTCGGAATATTACGAAATCCGGAACTGGACAAAAGAAGGAATACCTACATCTCGGAAACTAAAGGAACTTGGGTTGAGCGATGAAGGAAAATTTCTGTGAAACCCAGCCAGGGCTGAACGTTATATCAGTACATTAAAAGGCCGGGGACTGTCCATACCAATAACATAGATCGCAGCCCCGGGACTTGCTTTTTTGAAGCAACCGTTTCGGAAGCTTCCTTGCGGGGATTGACAGAACGCAAAGTTAGGGGATCTATTACTTTGTTGAGATAGATAACAACCCACAAGGCTCATCAAAGATTTGCGTTAGAAAGGGCAATATTTTTTCACTTAATCACGTTTATGCAAAATCCAATAAGTCTCCTTAAAAAACAAGACTATGAAACCAGAAATCCGAAATTCGATGAAAAATCCGGGAATGCATTTAATGTACCTGCTCCTTGTAATTGTAATAGCTAATTCATGTTCAAAAGATGAAGTAGAACCGCTAAATCCTGAACCTCCTGACTGTTGCGACTTTGAATATATTGGTGATTATACCTTAATGCCTTCTTCACGTGAAAGCATACCATATCAGTCGGATGCAAACCTTATTTTCAGGGATGATGCGAACAATGAAATCACCCTCACATTCAGGGAGGAATTGAATGGGCTTGAATTAACAGATAATGCTACAACACGGGCATGTCCTTGTAACCCTGATTTTGATCAAATGATCAAGGCTAAGGGTGAGGCGTATTCATACTTCTTGACAGAACCTCTTGAAACACTAAATATGAGATTTTTAATTGCGCTTGCAATACAGCCATTCTATGGTGAGGACATGTTGACGGCTGATATATTGACAGTTTCATTAAGTGATGAGCAAGATAATTCATCGTATTCTGGCCTTTTTAATGTATTGGTCGACCGCCGGGATTTAACTGATGATTTTGTTAGTTGGTATCAAACTTCACCAGTGGATTCAATTCAAATATTGAGCAAAACATTTTATAATGTATTTAGCGACGAAACAGGAAATGCCTGGTATAATTATGAAAATGGTCTGGTGGCTTTCAAAGATCGGAATGAAACTTTATGGGCATTGGACAGGGTTGAGGCTATAAAATAACTTTGTCTTGTCCCTGATCTTGGTCGGTCTCACAAAGTATTTTGAATAGCTTGCATTAGTAATGCAAATTATTATGCATTACTAATAAATATTAATTTGCATTTACCCTGAATTTACTATTGAGAAAACAATAAACCCTGTTTGGGAATGGATGTTGGAAAACGAATAAAAAAAAGCGAGCCTCAAAGAGACCCGCTTTTTATCATTAGAAACAATCAATCCTGTTTAAAATTCACTCAGTCGGCAAACCAAATCCACTACCCTGTTTGAGTAGCCCCATTCGTTATCGTACCAATTAAGTGTTTTAACGATGCGTTTTCCAAGTACATGGGTAAATTCTGCATCGTAAATCGAAGAATAAGAATTCCCTACAATGTCGGACGAAACCACTTTTTCTTCAGAATAAAGAAGAACATTCTTCATCTTATCGGAATTGGCGGCCATGCGCACAGCAGCATTGATATCTGCCACGGTTACGTCTTTTTCAACCTCCACCACGAGATCAACGATGGATCCATCGGGGACCGGAACACGCGATGCCATTCCATCCAGTTTCCCTTTAAGTGCGGGGATAACTTTTCCAACTGCAACAGCAGCCCCTGTTGTTGTCGGGATAATATTTTCGGCCGCGGCACGTCCCCTTCTCCAGTCTTTGTGAGGCACATCGGCCAAACGCTGGTCATTTGTATAGGCATGTGTTGTGGTCATTAAACCTTCAACAATCCCAAAATTATCGTTCAGGACTTTTGCCATTGGTGCCAGGCAGTTTGTCGTACAGCTCGCATTGGATATTATTCTATGTTCGGGTTTCAGCCCTTCGTCGTTTACCCCCATCACAAGCGTGTAATCAATCTCATCCTTTGCCGGAACCGTGAGGATAACCCTTTTGGCCCCTGCCTTAAGATGGGCCGTAAGGCTTTCTTTTGTCCTGAAAATCCCTGTGGATTCGATGACCACATCAATCTTTAACTCTTTCCAGGGAAGTTTTTCGGGTTCCCTTACTTCCAACATTTTCACCTTTTCGTTTGGGGTTATCAAATAATCGCCATCCAGTGAAACATCCTGCCCGAAGCCTTTCATTACCGTATCATATTTTAACAAATAGGCCAAAACCTCATTGTCAAAAAGGTCGTTGATAGCTACTACATCTATATCTTTTCGGTTGTTCAATATCCTGAAAACCGAACGTCCGATCCTTCCAAAACCATTAATTGCTACTCTCATTTTTTACCTCCTTTCTTGTCTGCTTTGTCATAAGCAATAATTAACTCTTTTATTCTCGCTGCCATGGCAAAAGCACTGTGAAACCATAAAATGGTTTTAACCATACGGCCCGGAGACAACATCGTTGCCCGTTTATCAAAAACCAAGGAATGCTTGTTATTGATTACGTCAGTAGATACGATTGGATCATTCTCAACAGATACAACATTTGGGAATTCCTTTGCGGCTTTTTCCATCGCTTTATTGATATCCTCAATTGAAATACCCTGTTTCAAAACAGTTGTCATATCCAAAAGGGAACCATTGGGAACCGGTACATTCAAGGCCATTCCCTCAACCCTGTCTTTAAATTCGGGAAGTAGATATTCAATCCAACGGGAAGCAATGGTATCAACCGGGATAATGTTTTCCGCCGCTGACCGGCTTCGCCTGTAATCCTTTCCAGCCTTGTCACGTAAGGGTTGGTCCGAAGTGTAAGAATGCACGGTCGTAAATGTTGCGTAATCCACCCCGAAGTTTTCGGATAATATTTTCAGCATCAATGCACCCGCATTGGTCGTTGCAGAACCTGCTGAAACCAACTTGTCATTTGACCTGATGGTATGGTCGTTCACGCCTTTAACAACTACCCTGTCAATCAGATCGGTGGGAACAGTTGTAAGCATAACACGGTGGGCGCCGGCGTCAAGGTGCTTTTGCATATCGGCCCTTGACCTGTATTTCCATGTACCGTCCACAACTATGTCCACATCAAACAAATCCCACGGCACCTTGCCGGGTTCTCCCCCACCTACAATCCTTGCTTTTCCGTTATCGCTCACAAGAAAGTTCCCTTCGAGCCTGGGCCTTACTTTTCCCTTGGTTTCAGCAGCTACAAGGTAGCTCAAAATATCCGGGTTTCCCAAATCAGAAATAGCTACTACTTCTATCTGGTCGTCCTCCATGCACATGCGGTAAATATGCCTTGGAATTTCCCCGAAGCCTTTCAATCCTAATCGAATCCTACTCATAATTCCTTAATAATTAAGTGTTAATATTGATTTTAAAAATCGGAAATTGGGTTTCCTGAAAACTTTATTACAAATGTAGTAACATTCAGAAAATTCTTTGGTTCAACTTCAATAGAACTTTTAATTGAAAAACCATGATCCCAATCAAGCTTTTTAGCGAAGGTTAATCCTAAACCAAATCCTATAACCAATTCCGTTTTTGATGTTCTTTTATCTCTTTCAATATGATAAGGAAATCAGGTTCAATACTTGGGAGTATTTAGCCTGAAATGTGTTTGTGATGTGGGAATGTTGCTATATCTGGGTGATGCTTTACATTATCATATCTAAAAATCATATTGTTATCGTCTGCGATATAATGATATTTGCATTTTATTTTAAGTGGGAAATTGGAAATAATCCTAATTACTTCAATAAAATCTAATCTTCCATTGTCAAAATAAAGCGAACCCTTGAAAATACCAAAATTATCGTCCGTTTTTATCTTTTCGGATTTTTGCTTAACAACAATATTGAAATCAGCGATAACCTGTTCCGTTTTGGAGAAATAATCATCAACTGTCATTATAAGTGTCTGATTTCTTTTTGATAATCCTTGAAAGTTTCATATTCTCCACTCCATTGAAAAAAATCATTGTTTTCATCACCAAGTTTTCCACTTTCAAATAATTGATAAAATTTCTCGGAAGTCATTGCGTATTTTTTCTCGAAATAAGCAAAATCCAGTTTCATGGCCTTAATTGCTTTATTCAACTGCATACTTCTGTAGGTAAGTATATCATTGAACATTTTATCATAATTACCCTTATAAATCGATACATAATTGTTCAGCTTTTGCTCCGTTGTTTTATTTAAAGTTAAATTCAGCATAGTATAAAGGCATTAGTAGTTTCCACAAAAATACACATTCTTTTCGTCATAAAAATCATTGGGAATTATTTTATCGCTGGTGTAGGTTCAACCAACAAATCCATACTCCCAACATTATGAATTTAGGCCTCTTTTGAAAAAAAGAAATTAGGCTTTCATTAAAATTGTTTCCCATTCTTGAAATTCTCGATTCCCTCATCGAGGAAACGGATATATTCTTCCACATCAAGATCGTAGGTATGAGGCTTGGCCAGCAATTCACCTTTATGTCCGAGAAGTACATAATAGGGCTGTGCATTTATGTTGAAGTTATAAATCTGAAGATCGGCATAAATTTTTCCAATGGATTTTTTCAATTTCCCATCAACAGAGGAAACGACCCAATCCGATTCGTCCACATTCGTTTTATCGTCCACATACAAACTAATGACCACATAGTCTTCCTTCAGGCGCTTCAATACCCGTGGGTCTGACCATACATTGGCTTCCATCTCCCGGCAATTCACACAACCGTGACCGGTAAAATCAACAAAAACAGGTTTGTTCAGTTTTTTTGCGCAAGCGAGGCCCTGTTCAAAATCATAATAACCCTCGATTCCATGTGGCAAATGGAGAAATTCATGATATTTTGGTGTATCACAAATAGACGACTCCCGTTCCACTCCGGAAGCGGCCATGGCATTCTCGCGCGAAATCCTATCCAAGTCAAAATCATGGGTCGTCATTGGCGGCAAATAACCCGACAATGCTTTCAAAGGTGCGCCAAACATTCCAGGGATAAGGTACATCACAAAGGTAAATGTAACAATTGCCAAAAATAGCCTTGGGACACCAATATATTTTAGGTCGCTATCGTGTGCAAATTTTATTTTCCCCAATAAGTAGAAGCCCATCAATACGAAAATCACGATCCAGAAAGCCAAATAAACCTCGCGGTCAAGGATTCCCCAATGGTATGTTTGATCTGCAATGCTCAGGAATTTCAATCCAAGGGCAAGTTCGATAAAACCAAGGACTACTTTTACTGAATTAAGCCATCCACCTGATTTTGGCAGCTTGTTCATCAATGAAGGGAAAAAGGCAAATACGGCAAACGGGAGCGCAAAGGCAAACGAAAACCCGAGCATCCCAACAATGGGTTCGATCCATGCGCCCGTAGCGGCTTTTACCAAAATAGCCCCAACCAATGGCCCGGTGCATGAAAAGGAAACAAGCACCAATGTAAAGGCCATGAAAAACGCCCCGGTATATCCACCTTTATCTGCCTTTGCATCCGATTTATTTATCATCCAGCTTGGCAAAACGATTTCGAACATCCCGAAAAAGGAAGCTGCAAAAATGACAAAAATGAGGAAGAACAAAACATTGGGCAGCCAGTGTGTACTTAACCAGTTGGCAAAATTAACGCCAAGAGTAACAGCAATCACGGTTCCGATAACCGTATAAATTGCCATGATGGACAAACCAAAAAACACGGCTTCCTTTTTCCCTTGCGATTTTTTCTCCTTCAGAAAGAAACTCACTGTCATGGGTATCATCGGGAAAACGCAGGGAGTCAGGATAGCGGCCAGTCCGGCAAGAATAGAAAAGATAAAAAGCTCCCAAAGTGTTTTATTCGAAAAATCATCAAGGTTCGCATGATTCATTACCGACAAATCGGCAAGCATCTGGTAGGTGCCTTTGTGTTTTCCGCTGTTCACATCGCTTGCGCTAGCTGTTGAAACCTCTTCGGCTTTTTGGCCATTAAAGGAAAATGAAAATTCAGTATCATCGTTTGGGGGGATACAGGCTTTGTCATCGCAAGCACCAAAATATACATAACCTGAAATATTCAATGGTTTTGTACTTGTAAGTTTTATCTTTTGGGTAAATTTTGCCTCATCTTCAAATGTCTTTAACATCATTTTAAAGATAGGATCATTTTCTTCATGTCCGGCAGGCTCATTAAAATGGATCATATAATCTATTTTGCCTTCCCGTTTATCTGATTCTTCCTCAACTATTGAAACTGATTTGTCGATAACTTCAAACCCTTTCATCCCATAAAAATAAAAGATCGTTTTAGTTGGCCCTCCTTCAGGGACATCCTGTGAATACAGATGCCAATTATTTTGAATAGAGGCCGTAAAGACAAGTTCAACTTCATTGTTCCCCAAATCTTTCGATTTGAAGCCCCACTTTACAGGTTCAAGTATTTGCGAAAATGCAAAGTTGACGCTCAATAAAACGATACTTATAAGAATGCCGGCTTTTTTCATCTGGATACGCTTAATTTATTTATAAAAAATCCCTTTTTTCAATCGGCGGGAAAGACAAACTTTTGAAAAAAAAAGTTGTCAGTGGACAAAGGTATGTAATAAGATGTTCGGACTTCTTAAAATAACAAAAGTTAACATTTCCAAAGCCTTGGCAACGATCGTTTCGATACTAAAAACATACGCCAAAAAACCAGCCAAAAAAGCGAAAATAATTAACTTAATTTTGTTAATTACTTAAATTACTGAACGATATTGGCACATATTTAAAGAATAC
>JAADJA010000135.1:0-15976 GCA_013151015.1 Chlorobiota bacterium | reverse complement strand
TACCTTTGAACGCAACTATTCAATTGTAGAATTTTAGGTAAGGAGGTCTGGCCATGAATTTCAGTAAAACTTTTTTGCTCATATTTGTTTTTGGCATGTTCAACGTTCAATTGCAGGCAAAAGTACCATCCAAGTATTTTTTTGATTCCGGTAATTCTCCAGTATATCGTCACGACAAGGGTTTTGCCCGTGAAAAGGTACCGGGTCTTTCAAAAGGTGTTGGATCGGCAGATAAGGGGACAAGTTCCAAAAAGGGGGAAGTTGGAGACCCTGGATTTGAAAACCAAGGGAGCAAGGGAAACATTAAACTTGATTATTATTTCCCAGGGCAAATACTGACCGGCTCTTCTTTTTTGTTTAAATGCAAAATCAATAAAGGTGCGATAAAAGGGCCTGTTTGGTTGTCGCAACAATTACCCGTTCACTTTGAAATTACGGAACCCATAATCGCAAATGCCGAAACAGATTACAAAGGCAACACCCTGAACCTCATGTGGGAACAAGTCACCAATGACAGCATTATCGAAATCGGATACAGGGTATTCGTAAACCAGAGCTACGGCTATCTCCCTATATCAACGGTACTCTATTTTGCGGAAACCGGGGAAGAATACTTTTTCGACACCCATGTGTTGATCGACAAAGTGCGGCCAAAAAAAGAACCAACAAGCCCCGGTTTGCCAAAAGGGGATCCATGTCTTGCTTTTGTCCCTTTGACCGGCCCAACCGGTGAAGGGAACATTCCCAAAAAAGATAATCAAAGAACAGGGCCGATGGACGATTTTTACAGCATTCAAATCCTTGCCTTGAAATGCGATTGCGCCGATACAAAATTGCTAAAGGACAAGTACGGTATCAAAAAGGAAATATTTGTTGAGGAAAGCCAAAACTGGACAATTTATACCATAGGGAAATTCCAAACGGTGAAAGAGGCGTCCCTGTACCTAAGGAAAATCAGGAAAAAAGGTTTGACGGATGCATTTATCATTGGTTTCAGGGACAATGCCGATGGCATGGCTGCCATGTTAAGGAACAAGTAGCACCAACCCGTGGCCCTAAAAACACTTTATCCGTAAAATACTTTTTGTGGTTTTATCCACTTTAAACCGGTTATCGATCCTATGACCAATAATCCATGCAACTTTATTATCAGAAGTGAGCAACCACACATCCCCCTTTTCAAAAAGCGAAAATTTATTGTCGGTAAAAAAATCGCTCAATAACTTTTTGTTGTTCATCCCAAGAGGAAAAAAAGAATCGCCCTTTTCCCACTTTCTCAATATCAAAGGAAATGTAAGTTTATCAAAATCAAGGCTCGCAGTTTTTTCATCTTTTGTAAAAGTAAAACCTGAACCCTGTTCAAATTTTTCCAGCTTTAATTTCAGGGGTTCTGAAATGATATTCTCCAAAAGCTCGATCCTGTATTCCCGGTTAGATTTTCCATTTTCCTTTTTCCTGATGATAAGATATTCCCTGTCACGAACAAGAATATGCGAATTGGAAAAGAACCTCCTTCCCGGCCCGGATTTTAGCGATTCAACAATATCTTTTGTATTGGCCCTTGAAAACCCATAAGGGACAAGAAATTCATAAAGATAGGATTCCAAAGGTTTGAGCTTTTCAAGCCGTTGAATGTTAATCTTCACCTCCTTGTTTTCTATTTCGAGCACCCTCTTCTTTTGTGTTTCTATTTCGTTCCGGTAAATTTCCCCTGCCTGTGAAAACCGTGCGATATTTTGTTCCATTACATCCGAAAAACCGGATTTTATCCCTTGCAACACGGGAATGAGGTTATGACGGATATTGTTCCGCAAATAATCCGTTTTTTTATTAGAACTGTCTTCCCTGAAAGCAATTTCATTTTTTGCGGCAAAAGCTTCAATTTCACTTCGCCGGGCAAATAACAGTGGCCTGATCAACTTGCCTTGTTTTGGCTTTATCCCATGCAAGCCAGAAATCCCGGTTCCCCTAAAAAGATTGATAAAGAAAGTTTCGATCTGGTCATCAAGGTGATGGGCCGAGGCATAATAAGAATAACCTCCCTGCCCCGCCAACAACTCAAACCAATCGTACCTTAACTGCCGTGCTGCCATCTGAATGGATAATTTGTTCTTTTCTGCAAATCCACGGGTATCGAATTCTTTGGTATAAAAATCAACGCCTTTTCTTTTTGCTAAATCCTTCACGAATAATTCGTCCCTGTCCGACTCTTCCCCCCTGAGCTTGAAGTTGCAATGTGCAATTCCAAAATCAAAACCACATACTGAAAAAAGATCGGCCATAACTACAGAATCCGTCCCGCCACTTACAGTAAGCAACACTTTATCTCCTTTATCAAAGAGTTTTTTATCCAAAATAAATGCCTGGAATCTTTTGATCATGCTGCAAAGATAATTAAATCAAATCTTTAGATATACTTGAATTTTAAACATAAGTCCACTTTTTGTCCACTTCCCGAAAACATGGCTACCCTGATCAAATAATATGTGTGATTAACCTTAAAGACATGAATATAAAGGTATCCAAAGAAATGACACAATGTAAATACAATAATCGTTCAAATTAAAAAAAGATTTACTTTTGCCGCACAACAAATAACTAATTAATTTAGAACCAAAAATTTATCAAAATGGAAAAATTTTACGAATACCTGGAAAATTCCCCCGAACTTATTATGAAGTATGGTGGTCAATTGGTAATGGCAATTATCGTCCTTATTATTGGGCTTTGGATCGTTAAGATCATTGTGAAATCCCTTAACAAGCTCATGGAAAAAAAGGGAACAGACCCATCTCTGCGTCCTTTCCTAATTTCAATTGCCTCCATCTTATTGAAAGTCATGGTGGTAATTTCGGTAATGGGGATGGTTGGAATAGAAATGACCTCCTTTATTGCTATTCTTGGTGCTGCCGGTCTGGCCGTTGGCATGGCTTTGTCAGGCACTTTACAAAACTTTGCCGGAGGTGTAATGCTTCTCATATTCAAGCCTTTTAAAGTTGGTGATTATATAGAGGCCCAGGGTTTTATGGGAACCGTGAAAGAGATTCAAATTTTCAACACCATCTTAAAAACCCCTGACAATAAAACGATTATTATCCCTAATGGCGGATTGTCAACCGGTCCGATGACAAACTTTTCGACGGAACCAACAAGACGTGTTGATTTTTCATTCGGTATTGGATATTCCGATAATATCGACAAAGCAAGGTCGGTTATTGATGGACTGATCAAAGCTGACAGTAGAATCCACAATGATCCTGCACCTTTTATTGCCGTTGGCGAACTTGCCGACAGTTCCGTCAATTTCACGGTCAGGGTTTGGGCCGATGCCGCCGATTATTGGGGAATTCATTTCGATTTGATCGAAAATGTGAAAAAGACCTTTGATAAAGAAGGCATTTCCATACCATTCCCTCAAACAGACGTACATCTTTTCAATGAGAAATAGAAACGGATTATTTTTACAAAAACAATAAAACAAATAATAATGAAGAAAATTCTAATTTTTATGACAGGCCTCATGTTCATGGGTCTGGTTTCAATGGGACAGAACGAAGCAGATACAGCCTGGAAAGTTGGTAGCAAAGGGATGCTCGCTTTTTCGCAATCAACGTTTACCAATTGGGCAGCCGGTGGGGACAACACCATCACCATAAATGGCCTGGTTGACTTTTACGCAAGATATGAAAAAGGGAACAAAAAATGGGAGAACCTGTTGGTCCTTGGTTTCGGGCAAACAAAAACAGGAGATCAGCTTTACCGGAAAAGCGAAGACAAGATTGATTTCTTGTCGGCATATGGTATTAAAGCTTCGGAAAAATGGTATTATACGGCAGGCTTTAACTTCAAATCGCAATTTGCCCCCGGATATGACTATCCCGATGGCGTGGATTCAACACGGGTAAAAATTTCGAATTTCCTCGCCCCTGCATTTATTTCATTTGGGCTTGGGATGGAGTACCGCCCGATTGATTATTTCTCGATATATATATCACCTGCAACTGCA
Source organism: Chlorobiota bacterium (assembly GCA_013151015.1). GTDB lineage: Bacteria > Bacteroidota > Bacteroidia > Bacteroidales > JAADJA01 > JAADJA01. The sequence continues at coordinate 11,970 of JAADJA010000135.1, read as the reverse complement.
AGATGGATCATCGTGAACGATCAGGAATTGGCAAATGCAGGTGCATTTGGGATGGAGAAAGCCGAATATGATAAATTGGGGGAAATCACCAAAGAAGGGGAGACATCACGTTTCGAATTTGGTGCTTATGCACGGATTATGTTCGTGAAGGATATTGCCAAGAACATAAACCTTTCAACGAAACTCGAACTGTTCTCAGATTATTTGGAAAATCCACAAAACGTAGATGTAAACTGGGACACAATGATTAATTTCAAGGTTAATAACTGGTTGTCTGCGAATTTCGGACTTCAAATGATTTACGATGACAATACACCCATTACGGATAAGGATGGCAATACAGGGCCAAGAACCCAAATCAAGCAATTACTGGGAGTGGGATTAACCTATAATGTAGGTAAATAAACAACGGAAAAATGACCGTTGGCTTCGATGGTCATTTTTTTAATCCTAAAAAAAAAATATTTTTTTGTTGGTATTATAAATAATATATATCTTTGCAATCTTAAATTATAGTCAGATTAATCTTAATTTTTAGATGATTATTTGAAAACCTGATTGTTAGAGTAAGTTAAGTTGAAAAAAATCTCATCGCAATGAAAAAAATTATCAGAAGTATTATAGTAGTTGTTGTCTTATTAGTAACACCAGTCTTTTTGAGCAGTACTTTTGCCGATACCCCGCCTGATCCAAGAGAAGGAGGCCCTGGTAGTGGTGATTTACCGGTAGGTAGTGGTGCCCCAATTGGCGGTGGCCTTATTATAATGCTTGCGCTTGGTGCAGCTTATGGTAGCAAAAAAACATTTGATGCAAAAAAGAAATTTTAGTCTTTTAGGAAACAAAAGAGAAACCCTTCATTCATAGTGAAGGGTTTTTTTATGTGATAAAACAAAAGCCTTTCAATGATATATTGAAAGGCTTTTTGGTATTTGCTATAAAGAAGTGTTAAATCTCCCAGGTCTTGCCGCTATTTAAAAGGTCATCGACACATTTAATAGGCTGAGATTCGCGTTCCTCCTCAATTATCTCCTCTAAGCGGCGCTCATAAGTTGAATGTGAAACCGACCGGATCACACCAAGGGCCACAGGAAACTCTGGGGGTTGCATTTTTGCAAGCATTACATGTATTCCCGGGTCTTCCAGGGATGCGTTATGAACCAGGATATCATCTTCGGTAATTCCGTTTTCGCCCAATTTCACAACTTTCAATTCAGTTCCCCTTAAAACAATCCCCTTATCTTTCCCTTTTCCAAAAATCATCGGTTGGCCATGTTCCAAAAGAATCTGGTTTTCTTCTTTTGTTTCCCTTGAGGTAATCAACCCGTGCGCCTTATTGTAAAAAATAACACAGTTTTGTAAAAACTCGATCAAAGAAGTTCCCTTGTGCTTTCCGGCTTCAAGCATTACCTTTGTCATCATCTTGGGATTTGTGTCCACTGCACGGGCAAAAAACGTCCCTTGGGAACCAATTGCAAGTTCACCAATATTAAAGGGATGCTCAATGGTTCCTTGTGGTGATGTCTTGGTGACTTTTCCGGTAGGGGTTGTTGGTGAATACTGGCCTTTTGTCAAACCATAAATGCGGTTATTGAACAGCATGAGGTTGATATCAAGATTCCTTCTTAAAAGATGGATAAAATGATTTCCCCCAATTGCAAGGGAATCCCCATCACCCGAAACCATCCAAACATTTAACTCTGGACTGGTTATTTTAATACCTGTTGCCAATGCGGCAGCCCTTCCATGAATTCCATGAAAACCATATGTTTTCACATAGTACGGAAAGCGCGAAGAACATCCAATGCCAGAAACGACAACAATATCCTCCTTATCGTACCCCAGTTCGGGCAATACCTTTTGGAATGAAGAAAGGATAGCATGGTCACCACAACCCGGACACCATTTCACCATTTGATCACTAACAAAATCCAACTTTGTCAGTTTAGGTACATCTATTACATCTACTTCGATTGACATAATTTATTCCTCCTCTAATAATTGGTTAAACTTATCTTCTAATTCTTTCTCCATGAATGGCAAGCCTTGCATTTTGTTATATTGTTCATAATGGATATGGGGAAACTTCATTCGCAAATACATCACGAACTGACCCATGTTCAATTCAGGGACAATAACTTTTTTAAAGCCCTTCAGAACATCTTCAGTGTTTCTCGGCAAGGGATTTATGTAGTGAAAATGGGCCAGGCTCACTTTCTTGCCCTCTTCCTGAAGTTTTTTTACGATTTCGTACATTACGCCATATGTACCGCCCCAACTAACTACTAACAGGTCACCCGTATCGTCTCCCAATATCCCCTGTTCGGGGATATAATTTGCAACCCGTTCTACTTTTTCGGCCCTGTATTCGCTCATTATTTGGTGGTTCATGGGATCGTGGGATACGTTTCCAATTCCATCCTCTTTTTCGAGGCCACCAATGCGGTGCCTTAAACCTTTGGTTCCGGGAATTGCCCAAAAACGGTTAAGTTTTTCGGGGTCACGGCGATAGGGCTGGTACTCCTTGTCATTTGCTTTGACAATTGGCGGGTTTATAGGGCTAAGGTCAGCAACTTTAGGGATCCTGAATACTTCAGAACCATTTGCAAGATATCCATCCGTAAGAAGGATGACCGGTGTCATGTGTTCCATGGCCAATTTTGCTGCTTCATAGGCATAATAGAAACAATTGGAAGATGTGGATGCTGCTATCACGATCAATGGAGCTTCGCCATTTCTTCCAAATAAAGCCTGCATTAAATCAGATTGCTCTGATTTCGTGGGCAAGCCTGTTGAGGGGCCACCTCGTTGCACATCTACAATAACAAGCGGAAGTTCTGTCATTACTGCCAAACCCAGAGCTTCACTTTTCAATGACAAACCAGGTCCTGACGTTGTTGTAATGGCAAATGCCCCGGCAAAACTTGCCCCAATTGATGAAACAATCCCGGCGATTTCGTCCTCTGCCTGCAATACTTTTGCACCAAGGGATTTATGTTTTGTTATTTCCTGAAGTATTTCCGTGGCCGGTGTTATTGGGTAGGAGCCAAGATATAACGGCCGTCCAGAGCGTTCACCAGCGGCCAATAATCCCCAGGCCGTTGCCGTATTTCCTGTTATGTTCCTGTAAGTGCCCTTTTTAAGATCGGCTGCTTCTACTGTGTATGTCACACGGTTTAGGGCCTCAATGGTTTCAGCATAATTAAACCCGGCCCTTAAAACCAATTTATTGGATTCAACCACAAGTGGGTTCTTTTTGAACTTCACTTCAAAATATTCATCCGCTGATTTAAAGTCACGGTTAAAAATAAAGAACATGATACCAAGGGCAAACATATTCCGGCTCTTCAAAACCATTTTATTGTCCAACCCAAGCTCTGCTGCACTCTCCTTTGTCATCCTACTGATAGGTGCCTGAATCAGGTTAAAATCATTCAAGCTATCATCGGTCAACGGATTTGACTTATAACCTGCTTTTACAAGGGCTTTCTCGGTAAAAGTATCCGTATCAACGATAATTGTCCCCCCCTCTTTTATCCAAACCAGGTTTTTCATCAAGGGAGCTGGGTTCATGGCAATAAGCACATCGGCCAAATCGCCAGAAGTATGAATATCGGCCTGTCCAAAATGGATTTGGAACCCAGATACACCTGCAACGGTACCTTGCGGCGCCCTTATCTCTGAAGGATAATCGGGAAAAGTCATGAAATCATTCCCGGCAACTGCTGCTGCATCGGAAAAAAGCGAGCCCGTAAGCTGCATACCATCGCCCGAATCACCTGCAAACCGTACTACGACTTTTTCAAGTTCTACGACATTGTTGTTTTTGGCAACCATCTTTTTCGTTTTAATTAATCCGGCAAAGTTAAATGTTTTATTTCTTAAACATCATAGATTATTCACAATTTTTTATTACCAAAACCCATGAAAAACCGCTATTTATACAGTATTTTAAATAACGGACAAAAGTTCATGTTTCTATGTGAAAATTTGCCCTGCGTTAAGGTAAAACCAATTTCCTGTTAATTTTAGTTAAAAATTTGTTAAACCCATATTCAATATATAATAACTTCGGTTTTTTACGTTCTAAATCCATAAAAGTTCTTTGGGTGAAAATCTATTTGAATTGTTTTCAAAACTGGATTTGATTTCCCTGATTGATAAAAACAAAATACTTTTTTGTCTTTCAATTTACTGGTTTAATGCGGTTTGAAAAAATGGCACAGGTTTGGTTAATTGGTTTTTTGACTAACCAGAAATACCAAACAAGCAAATATCATATTGGTATTTTATAAATTTAAACGTAATGGCTATGCTGAAATACACAGAAACTGTTTTACAAAAAGTTAGTTTTAACAAAGACCTGTTCAGAAAAGAATTGTCGAAATCCATTAAATGGTTGAAAAACGAAGAAGTTAATATTTTGAAAACCTGGTGTGTCATAAATTTTGGGGTAATCTATGGTGATGTGATCACAGATGTTTTCAGTTAAAAAGCAGCAATTACAAATTATCATTTGCAAACCATTCGGCATAAGAAGTAGCAGTTTCCCTAAGTTTAATATTGTGCAATTGAACACCTTCCGGTAAGCGTCTTACAATCCTTTCAGCAAAATCGGCCACAATATTCTCACTTGTTGGCTGGTAATCAACCAACATCAATTTGTCAAACATCTCATCTTTCCCCTTTAAATGGCTCAACGGGGTTTTCTTGTTCAAAACAAGTGCATGGTCAAATTCATTAACGATCATTCCCCTTACAATCTTCTTCAAATCACCAAAATCAATCACCATCCCCAGTTTGGGATTGTTTTCGTCATCGATAGGTTTCCCGGTAACGGTAACGGAAAGCCCGTAGGAGTGTCCGTGGACAAAGCGGCAGGAACCATCGTAACCCAAAAGGGCATGGGCCATTTCAAAAGTAAATTCTTTGGTAAGGCGAATGAGTGACATATGCAACAAGCTTTTATAAAATTGCTGCAAATGTATGGATTTTATGGATTTATTACTTTTGGCAAAAAATAAACAAACCATGAAGTATGTAGGAGCGCACGTAAGTGCATCGGGCGGAGTAGAAAATGCCCCAATAAATGCCAATAATATAGGGGCGAAGGCTTTTGCCCTTTTTACCAAAAACCAAAAACAATGGTTCTCAAAAGCCCTGACACCGGAAAGCATCAAAGCTTTTAGAGATAATTGCGAAAAGTATGGTTATTCCCCGTCACAAATACTTCCCCACGACAGCTACCTTATAAATCTTGGTAACCCTGTGGAAGAAAACCTCAGGAAATCAAGAAGTGCTTTTCTGGATGAATTGCACCGTTGCGAACTGCTGGGGCTCGACCGATTGAATTTCCATCCGGGATCGCATCTAAAGAAAATAAGCGAGGAGGAATGTTTGACTACCATTGCAGAATCTATCAACATTGCCCTTGATAAATCCAAAGGGGTAATTGCCGTTATTGAAAATACGGCCGGACAAGGGACCAACCTTGGATATAAATTCGAACACCTTAAATTTATAATTGACAGGGTTGAAGATAAAGACAGGGTGGGCGTTTGCCTCGACACATGCCATACGTTTGCTTCGGGATACGACATAAAATCGGAAAAAGGATATGAAGAAACTTTCCTTGAATTTGAAAGCATCGTCGGGTTCAATTATTTGAAAGGGATGCACTTCAATGATTCCAAGAAAGATATTTCAACACGGGTTGACAGGCACGACAGCCTCGGAAAAGGCTTTATTGGTGAAAGCTTGTTCCAACGCATCATGAACGATCCCCGTTTTGATGATATCCCTTTGATATTGGAAACACCGGATAGCGATTTATGGAAAGAAGAGATTAAATGGCTTTATGGACAAATTAACTGATGTCGATTGTCCGATGACATAAGACAATTGTATTTGGTTGAGTTCTATTTATTACAGCATTTTGTACAATGAAGGAAACAGGGTTTTGGCTGAAAGCCAAATAGACCATAGCACAGGGCAACGCCCTGTGATTTAGGTAATGGTCAATACGCCCTGAAAGGGCATAACAAATACGTTTCCATGATATTGCCCTTTCAGGGCGTATTTATTACATGCCAAGTACACAGGGCGTTGCCCTGTGCTAAGCTATCAAGGCCTTTTAGGCTTATTATTAAAACATAGGTGCTTCTTCACTTTGCTGTATTCTTTGAAATTTAACCCTGTATTTTAACAAATTACCCCATCAAATCAATCTGTAGTGCGCTTAAATTACGATAAATCCCTCCTTCGATTTTCAGGAGTTCATCATGGGTTCCGGCTTCCTTTACTTCCCCTTTATCAATAACAACAATTTTATCTGCATTGCGGATAGTGGACAGCCTATGGGCTATGATAACAGAGGTACGTCCCAGCATCAGTTTTTGCAAAGCTTCCTGAACAAGCCTTTCCGATTCGGAATCGAGGGAGCTTGTGGCTTCATCAAGGATCAAAATGGCCGGGTCTTTTAAAATCGCCCTTGCAATGGCAATCCGTTGCCGTTGTCCGCCCGAAAGCTGGACTCCCCTCTCCCCCACTTTGGTTTCCAGGCCTTCTGGGAAACGGTCGATAAATTCCCAGGCATTGGCCTGTTTAGCAGCTTCAATGATTTCTTCTTTGCCTGCCCCCGGTTTTCCATATTGGATGTTTTCAAATATGGTTCCTCCAAACAACAAAACTTCCTGGGGGACAATGGCCATCAATCCCCTTAACCCGGCAAGGTCATATTCCCTGATATCTTTCCCGTCAATCAAAATTTTGCCCGAATCGATATCGTAAAACCGAAACAACAATGCGGTAATTGTACTTTTCCCTGCACCCGATGGCCCGACCAAAGCCACCTGTTCCCCTTTATTGACCTGAAAAGAAATATCTTTAAGCACCTGAATATCTTTCCGCGAAGGATAAGAAAACAAGACTTTTTGAAAACGGACCTCCCGTACATCTTTTGCCTTGGCAGCAACAAGGTTCTCTTCCAGGATTTCCGGTTTCTCTTCCAGAATATCCATGAGGTTTTCGGTGGCGCCAATGGCCTTTTGGATTTGGGAATACAGATCGGCCATTCCGCTGATGGAACCGGCAATGAAAACCGTATAGAGCACAAATTTGAACAAATCGCCCGAAGTCATCCCGGCTCCCTGGTTCACAAGATAAACCCCGTACCAGATAACACCTACAATGGATCCAAAAAGGGCAAAAAAGATAAACGAAACAAACAGCCCGCGATACTTTGCTCCTCGAAGGGCAACCTCTATCACCTCATCTGTTTTCCTTTTATAGCGTAGTTTTTCAAATCCCTCATTGGTGAATGCCTTCACATTTGAAATTGCCTGCAATGTCTCTTCCACAATGGTATTTGAATCGGCCACATTATCCTGTGCCTCTTTGGAAAGTTTACGGATATAAGTTCCGAAAAACCGTGCAATCACAGCAACAACGGGTACAAAGGCCAACATAAAAAGGGTCAGCCTTGGGGAGATTATTGTCAATAAAGTAATCCCGCCAACAATAATGATTATTTGCCTGATAAATTGGGCAAGTGTGGTGGTAAATGTTTCCTGTAAAAGGGCAATATCAGCCGATATACGGCTGTTCAACTCCCCGACCCTACGGCTTGAAAAAAAGGCCATGGGCAGTTTGATCAAATGGTTATAGGTAGTTTGCCGCAAAAGGGCAAGTGTTTTCTGTGTAACGATGGCAAACAAATAAATCCTGAAATAGGATAAAATTGCATTTACAAAGAAAACAGCCAATAAAATAAAGCCCAAACGGTTGATGGAATCCAATGTGCCGGAATTGGCGGAATCGAGCAAATCCCCCATCAGCATTGGAAATACCAACATAGTGAGACTGGAAAAAGCCAAAGCCACCAAACCTACAAAGAAAGCTTTCCTTTGTGGTTTCACAAACCGGAACAAACGAAAAAAACCACGAAGTCCCTGACGTGTGATTTTCTTTTTGGGAGGTTCCCTGCCGTCTATTGATTTTTGATGGAATTTTGCCATTTATTTATGACTCACCTGTATCTTCCTGTTAATAGAGATTTCTTCGTTGTGCAAGCCAAGGATATACAGGCCATTGGGAATTGAAGTCAAATCGGCTTTTACAATATCGCCATCAATTGAAACAGTTTCGGACAAAACAGTTTTTCCCAACAAATCGGTGATCGTAAGGCTTAGGCTCGACAAAACAGGAATATCGAATTGAATGTTCAAGTAATTATCGGCAGGAAGTGGGAAGATAATCACGGCATTTTCTTCCAAAGTATTGTCCTGAACAGAAACCGGGTTCCAGATAGCATTTACATATTCGGGATGATCGATAAATGGGTTGCGGTTGTTTTGATACCCATAAATTACATTGTTGCGGTTGATTTCAAAATCATCGGGAGGGTCTTGTTGGTTCCAGTTCAACAGATCGGACAATTTCCCATGCTCAGGATTTGGTGATGTATTGATGGCATCCACCACCTCAAGGTCGGGTTCGCCGCTCCCGCCTTCATACCTGGTCGCCATATAAAAAATCATCCTTGCCACGTCACCTTTCACGGCATCACGGGGTTCCCACGTGTAAGCTGTATAATAATTCCCCGTAGCTTCGGAATGCTCCTGGCCGCCCATGGCAAAATCCTTGTTGCCCCGCGAACTGTTCACCGAGGCATCCGTGGGACGGATATGGTGCGCATCGGTACCGGCAGGTGGGTTGTTGCCAAAACCCCCGTGCGATTTGGCCCAAACGTGTTCGCGGTTCCAATCGTTGGCACCGCCGCCAAATGTGCTTTTGGCCTGCGACCTTCCGGTATAAAGCAATATCACATTATTTGAATTATCAGGGTCCTCGTCCGTATCCTTCAAGATAAAATCACGCAAATCGTTATATGAATACCACGTATGATCATCAATTATGTTATGCAGGGCCGCTTTGAGCTGATCGCCCTGAAGTCCTTCGGCACCATCATAATAACCCGGGGGAATTTGCGAAAAGAGCCCGGATACCAGAAGAAAGCTAAAGCTTAAGAACAGGATGTTTTTTTTGTTTTGAATATGCATTTTATGAGTTGTTTATAAAAAATTAGCGGGCAAAGTTAGGACTATTTCGGAAAAACCATCATGGTTTATCAAAATTCAACTTCCGGTTGCTTGTCTTTTACACCTTCACTGTGCAAATATCCTCGACAATTTTACCGATAACCGGTTCAAGCCTACCGTAAACTGATTTCTTGTTGACTTCTTTTCCAATAATGTTAATTTAGCGTGAAAAACCAATACACATGAAACGATTCCTGCAAATTGACCCGTTCCTTTTCATTCTCCCATCTTTCGGGCAATACTTTCTTTTATAAAAACTTTGGTGGCTACGGAAAACATAAACTGGCCTCAATATTGGCAACTCCAGATGGAGGTTGTATTGCAGCCTGTAACTTTTAAAACCCGGTTTCCCAACAGCAAAACGTGTAAATTTATCCCGTTTTGAACAGAAGATATTTCCCAAATAGCAATTTTCTTTTCCCCACATTTCATATCTTTGCATTCCCTATATAAAAAGTTTATGAAAATGCCCTATCGTTTTTATGGTTTTTTGATAACCCACCCTTTTTTGAATGTGAAAAGCAGGGACGAGTACATTTTAAGTCAGTGCGTTTTGGGAAATGACAAATAATTCAAATAGCAAATGAGAAATCCCAAAAATCAAATAAATTACACATCCCAATATTTAATTCCAAAACATTAGGACAAACAGCTTAAATAATTGTAATTTTATTTTTAACCCTTATTTGTTTTTTGCTCATTGATAATTGTAGATTTTGTTTAGGCACAAATTATTCATTTCCCAAAACTGCTCACCAAGGATATTCATTATCCATATTATTTCAATCATTCAAAAATATCTATCAAATTAAAATTCAAATAATATGAAACTCCCATTTGCAGAATCCTATAAAATAAAGATGGTGGAAACCATCCGTAAAAGCACCCGCAAAGAACGCGAAAAATGGATGAAAGAGGCCGGTTACAATTTATTCAACCTCCGTGCCGAATATGTCTATATTGACCTGCTCACCGATTCCGGGACCGGTGCCATGAGCGACAAACAATGGTCGGCAATGATGCTTGGCGATGAAAGCTATGCCGGGGCAACTTCTTACCTGAAAATGAAAGCGGCAATCACGGAGCTTTTTGGTTTCAACGATTTTCTGCCCACCCATCAGGGAAGGGCTGCCGAAAATGTCCTTTTTTCCGTATTGGTAAAAGAGGGCAACCTGATACCAGGGAACACCCATTTCGACACCACCAAAGGCCATATCGAATTCCGTAAGGCAACGGCCGTGGATTGCACAATCGACACGGCATTCCACCCAACGGAATACCATCCTTTCAAAGGGAACCTCGATCTTAAAAAACTGGAAAACGTGCTGAAAAACAATCCCATCGAAAAAATCCCGATGGTCATTGTTACGGTTACCTGTAACTCTTCTGGCGGACAACCGGTTTCGATGCAAAACATGAAAGATGTTTATGCGTTGGCACAAAAATACGGAACAAAGGTTTTTTTCGATTCGGCCCGTTTTGCCGAGAATGCCTATTTCATCAAAATAAGGGAAGAAGGTTATCAGGACAAAACAATCAAGGAAATCGTGAAAGAGATGTACTCCTGTGCCGATGGTATGACCATGAGCAGCAAGAAGGACGCCATCGTGAACATGGGTGGTTTCATCGGATTCCGAGACCGGAAACTGTACGAAGAAGCCAGTGTTTACAACATCATGTTCGAGGGGTTCGTGACCTATGGCGGCATGTCGGGAAGGGACATGAACGCCCTTGTGCAGGGATTGATGGAGAGCACCGAATTTGAATACCTCGAAACACGTATCAACCAAATCGCCTATCTCGGGGAAAGATTGAAACAATTTGGCATTCCCCTGCTGGAGCCCTTTGGAGGCCACGGTATTTTCATCGATGCCAAGCGCTTTTTGCCAAATATCCCCAAAGAAGAATATGTGGCACAGACCCTCGCTGTCGAGCTATACCTCGAAGGTGGCGTACGTGGTGTTGAAATAGGAACCTTATTGGCCGACAGGGATCCGGTGACACGTGAAAACCGCTATCCCGCCATGGAACTGGTGCGCCTTGCCATTCCCCGAAGGGTTTATACCAACAGCCATATGGACTATGTTGCCGCTGCCCTTGAGAATGTTTTTGAGCGAAGGGACAGCATTAAGAAAGGTTTGAAAATTTTGCAGGAAGCCCCGATCATGAGGCATTTTACGGTGGAACTGGACAGGAAATAAATGCTTCGCCGCAATTTACATTATGCTGTAATTTGCATTGTATCATTTGCGCTTTGCGCATAATTATTCTTCCAGAATAGACTTTACCAATAATTAAGTTTGGACTCACAATTATGACAAAACAACAAAAAGCGGATCGTTACAAAAGGATGTATGTGCAAATCGAGAAACTGGTGCGCCCACATGACAATCCTTTGTCCACTATGGCAACAATTGCAGCAGTCCTGCATCATAAAATGAAGGATTTTTACTGGACTGGGTTTTATTTGATCCAAGAAGATGGGGAGTTGCTGGTCGGCCCATACCAGGGAATGTTGGCCTGCATTAAGTTGAAGAAAAACACGGGCGTTTGCTGGGCAGCTATCAACAGAAGGGAAACCGTGATTGTCCCGGATGTACATAAATTCCCGGGACATATTGCCTGCGATTCGGCCAGCAATTCAGAAATTGTTGTTCCCGTGAAAGATAAATCGGATAACATAATCGGTGTCATGGATGTGGACAGTACCGGTTTTGATTCCTTTGATAAAACGGACAAAGAAGGGCTGGAACGGATTGTCCGTCTGGTCACATTCGTCTGACCACTGCCAGCAGGGCTTGCCCGTGCGAAGTGGTCTGACGAATGAGAGACTGCCAGCAGGGCTTGCCCGTGCGAAGTGGTCTGACGAATGAGA
>JAADJA010000084.1 GCA_013151015.1 Chlorobiota bacterium | reverse complement strand
TTTAAATGCTATTTCGAATTTCTTTAATAATTCCAGATATTCCTCACGGAACGTGCTTTTTTTATGGTGTTCTTCCTGTTTCATAATATACTGGATTACATTGTCGCGTTGGGAACGTGAATAGGAAAATGCGCCATAACCCTTCTGCCAGGAAAATTTCCCTTTCACGAATTTGTTTTTGTTTATCCATTTTGATGAATTGGTTTTTACGATTTCGAGGATATCGGCCACGGCCGATGTGGGGTGCAGTTCAAAAAACATGTGGACATGGTCGAGATAACCATTTACGGCCAGGGAATATTGGTTTACATTGTTCAAAATACCGGAAATATATTTGAACAGATCATCACGGAAATCCTGTGTCAATAAATTGTGCCTTCCCTTTACGGAAAACACAGCATGGATGTTGATTTGTGTGTAGGTGTTTGCCATTTTGTTGTTGTTTTAATTGATGGTTTTTATAATTATATTTCTGGGATACCTTTACCATAATGTCGCATCTACGATGCTTTTTTTGTTGCTGATTATGTTCTACCATAATGTCGCACCTCTGGTGCTTTTGTTTGCCGATTTCGTTCTACTATAATGCCGCATTTACGATGCTGTCTTTTTCTCAACAGCACCAGCGGTGCGATATTATGGTAGATTTTTTGCGGGGTAAGGCACAGCACCAGAGGTGCGGCATTATCACCCAACCATATCGTTTTATGTTATTCATATTTTATTGCCTCTACCGGGTTCATCCTTGCTGCCTTTAACGATTGCCAGCTTACTGTTACAAGCGTTATTATTATCGACAAAACAAAGCTGAATACGAAAACGTACCAGGGCAGGCTTATCCTGTTTGCAAAATTTGCCAACCAAATATCGATCAGGTACCAGGCAATGGGAACCGAAATGACATTTGCGATTATGACCAGCAATAAAAATTTCTTTGACAACAAAACCAGGATATTGTCATTGAACGCGCCCAAAACTTTTCGTATCCCAATCTCCTTTGTCCTTTGTTTTACCACAAATGCCGAAAGCCCAAACAAACCGACACAAACAATCAGGAGCGACAGTATGGAAAACAGGGAAAACAGGTCGCCGAACTGCTTTTCATCTTTGTAAAGCTTTTCCAGGTTTTGGGACAAGTAGGAATATTTAAAAGGGAAACCGGACGAAAAGCTGTCCCAGATAGCTTCTATTTCATCGAGTTTTTCAGGTTGGGTCCCCGGGATCAGTTTTATCAATAAATAATTCCTGTATTCAAAATCCTGTTCCCCATAATACATTGCCAATGGCCCCACATGATGTTTTGCCGATTGGAAATTGAAATTTTTTACCACACCGACAATGGGCCTGTTTCCTATTTCTTCACCGATAGGTTTTTCGGTTTCCAGCTTTTTTTCGAGCGTTTCGTTAATGATATACGCACCTTTAAAATCCCTCTTATCGAAATTGCGGCCTTTGGCAATCTCCATTTTCAGGAGGTCCACAAGGTCTTCATCAACGGGCATGGCCGTAAATTGGACATCGTCTTCTTTATAGGAACGCCCCCAGCCCATCCCGATATTTCCCGGGATACCACGTACGAGGGAAGCTTTTTCGACAAAAGGAAGATTCAGGACTTCTTCCTTCAGCAGTTTTTTCTTTTCCTGGATATTCAGGCTTAAGGGAATCATAACTACATTTTCCTTTTCAAAACCCATGTCCATATTTGTTAAGAAGGAGAGTTGCATAAATACCGTTAACGTAAATGAAATAAGGACGGCAGCAATCAAAAACTGGAAAACAATCAAGGCGGAACGCAATTTCTCGGCCCGTTTTCCTTTGGTGAGTTCCCCTTTTAATATCTTCGCAACATCCACCCTGCTAAGGTAAAGTGCTGGAAACAAACCATTGACCAACCCAAAAACAAGCGAACCAATAATGAATGCAATCAGTATCCCCGGGTCTTTAAAAAGGTGTAGGTTTATGTCGCCGGGAATCCTTTCGTTAATGGCAGGCAACACAATTTCGGCAATCATGCTTGCCAGTACAAAAGCAAATATCGTGATAATGGTGCTTTCCAAAAGGAACTTCCATATCAACTGCTTTTTCAGTGCCCCAAAAACCATCCTTACCCCGGTTTCTTTGTTGCGCTCAAAACTGATGGCCGTGCTCAGGTTCACATAATTTACCACCGCAATCAATAAAATGAACAAGGCAATGGAAAGGTAAATATAGATGTAGTTAATGTTCCCCTGCCTGAAAACATGCACATCGGGGCGGTCGAAATACAAGGACGAAAACGGGATCAGTTCGCTCACGTTTTCAGGGATATCATCTTCCGTGGCGTCCTCGTTGTTTTCCATGAAGAAATCAATCAAGCGGTTATCAAATATTTCCTGGAAATTTCCCATATCGGTTTTGGAGTTTATCATCAAAAGGGAAATATAGCTCCATTCCGAAAAATCATCGTCAAAGCCTTTCCCGAACAGGTTTTCCAATCCAAAAAAGTTGGTAACGGCCTCAAACCTTATACTGGAATTGTCGGGCACATCTTCCATGATCCCACTTATCAAATAGGTATTTTTCTTGGTGGAATTGCTCCGGCTCAAATCCAATGTTCGCCCCACAACATTGGTTGTCCCGAATATTTTCCGGGCAAGGGTTTCTGTAAGCACGATCTGGCCTTTCTCTTTTAAAACACTTGCTCCATCGCCCTGTAAAAGCTTAAAACTGAAAAAGTTGAAAAATGTAGAATCGGCAAAATAGGTGCTTATCCCGATTTTTTCGTTGTCTTTTTCGGCGGTGAGATTACTATTGAAAAGCCGTAATTTATTCATAAGCCCGGGAATGTTATCGCCAATTGACTTGATCAATACGGGCGGTGTAGTATAATAATCCATTGAGGAAACAAGATAAATCTTGTCCTTGTTCTCCTGAAAATCATCCGTACTGATTTCATTGTTGACAAACAGGAAAATAATGAGTGCCACGGCAATGGCTATTGCCAGACCAATCGTGTTCAACAAGCTGAACACTTTATTTTTCCATAGATTTCGGAATGCGATTTTGAAATAATTTTTGAACATAAATTTTTCCTATTATCATTAGAACTATCATAATGTCGCACCTACGATGCTGCCATAATATCGCACCTAACGGTGCTACCATATTGTCGCACCTAACGGTGCTACCATATTGTCGCACCTAACGGTGCTTTTTGTTCTCTGCCAATATTTATCTACGATAATGCCGCATCCAAAGGTGCTTTTTGTTTAATCCAAACATCAGCACCAGAGGTGCGGTATTTTGGTAGATTTTTTAGCGGCGGCAAAGCACCGTAGGTGCGATATTATCCATATTATTGTTTCATTAATTCCCATATTGTTTGTGCTATTGGTGTTGCTTTCATCATCATTCGTATTTTAAAGAATCAACCGGGTTTGCATTGGATGCCTTGATTGCCTGAATGGTAACGGCCGTTGCAACAATTACTATGGCAGTAAGTCCGGTTAAAACAAATATTTGCCAGTTATATCCTGCCCTGTACACATAATTTTCGAGCCAGCGGTTCATGAAATAAATCCCAACCGGGATGGCTATTACAAAAGAGATTATAACAAGTAACCCAAATTCCCTCTGAATTGAAAATACGATGGAAGACACCGAAGAGCCAAATACCTTTCGCACACCGATTTCACTGGTCCGGCTTTTCAGGATAAACAAAGTGGTTCCGATAAGACCGGAAACGGCAATCAATATGGAAATTACGGAACTCCACAACAATAGCTTCATCATCCTTTCATCGTCATCGTACATCCCTTTTAACAAACCATCAAAACCATAAATGTGAAAATCCAGGTCAGGTGCCAGTTTTTCCCATTCCCGTTCAAGGAACTCTTTGGTTTCGTCAATTTTATCTGCTTGGATACGTACGGCAATTTGTTGGATGTACTCATCAATTAATTCGATGTTCAGGGGTGGGATTTCCGTATGGAAGGAATGAAAATGGAAGTCCTTAACAACCCCGATGATTTTACTTCCCTCAATTGTTTTTCCCACCGGGTTAGTCAACCCCAACTGTTTCACCGCAGTTTCGTTGAGTATCCATGTATCATAGTCTGTTGAGTATTCTTTACCGAAAGCCCTTCCCTCTAATATTTTAAAACCAAAAGTTTCCAGAAAGTTGAAACCTACGGCCATCCCTTCCAATTGAATCTTTGTTTCAGGATCGTCAACAGTTGGGACCATCATGCTCATACTGCCATATGTAGGTGGACCCATCATTGCAGCACCTGCATTTATGACATAAGGGCTACTTTTAATCTTTTCCAAATACTCATCATAGGCATTGAACTTGTCATTATTAAACTTTATAATGTAGAGGTTTCCCTTATCGAACCCAAGGTTCTGGTTCAATACAAATTGAAATTGGTTCCTCACCGTAAGTAAGCCAAATATCAATATCATAAAAATAACAAGCTGAAAACTGATGAGTGCTTTCCTGACAAATACCCTGTTCTTCCCTGATATAGGTTTGTTTTTAAGTATATCAATGGTTTTTAAGGAGGACAAATAAAAAGCAATGTACAAACCTGACAGCATCCCGGTAATTAGGATTATCGACAAAAAACCGAGGATATAGAAAACAATATTCGAACTTAAATATATGATTTTTGTGTTAAAAAGCTGTTCGATAAATGGCATAAAGAACTCTATCAATACTAGTGCAATCGGTATTGACATCAGTGCGAGAAGACTGGATTCAATAAGGATTTGTTTCCTGATACTGCCTTTATTGGCGCCCATCACTTTCCGCAGGCCAATTTCTTTTGCACGTTTCATCGATAAAGCCGATCCCAGGATAATGTAATTTGCGCAAGCTATCAAAACGATAAGCAAACCTATGCCGGCAAATAGATAAATATTTCCAAGGTTTCCTATGGGAAGAGGATTGTTGACAATATGATCGGAATGCAGGTATGTATCGGAAAGGCTTTGTAACGTGAATTCGTAATCAGGCTGTTCATTTTCAGCATACTGCTTATTGAGTACCTGCAATTTATCTTCAAATTGTGATGGGTCATAATTTTCTGGTAATAAGATGTATGTTGACCAAAAAAAACCGGATATCACATAATCAGGATCCTCGGAAAAGTGTGATTTTACTTGATTATAACTTAACTCAATACTGGTAAGGATATCTGTGTGAAAGGATGAATTGGCCGGAAAATTTTCCATTACGGCCGTTACCCTGAATTGGTAAGGTTTCCCCTTTAATTTTGCATTCAGTATTTTTCCAATAGGGTTTTCCCCTTTATAATATTTTTTTGCTATTTTTTCGGAAATTATAATATCATTTTCGTTTTCCAGCAAATTTTGTTCTGGATTGCCGCTGACCAAAGGAATCGTAAATATGTCGAATATTTCCGGATCGGCAGAAACAGGCCTTCTTTCATAAACGAATTCACCGGTTTGTTCCAATTCAAGTCCGCTTAAAATCCGTGCCCTACACGCTGTTTCAACTTCCGGGAAATCTTTTTTCAATGTTGGGGCAAATAGAAAGGGCGTTCCCGGACTGGTTGACTCAAAGCTCTTGCTATGGCTTATTACACGATAAATTCGGTCTCTTTTCAAATGGCTCTTGTCGTAGCTAATTTCGTTCAAAACATAAACGAGTATAAAAAACGAACATGCCAGTGCAATGGAAAGTCCGCCAAGGTTTATCAGTGTGAAAAGCTTGTTCCTTTTCAGGAATCGGACGGCTGTTAACAGGTAGTTTTTAAACATAGTTTATGTTTTGTTCAGGGTTTGACTTGAAGTCAAGGCCTGATTATACTGAGCAATACAATCCTGTTCCGGTAAACCAGAAAATTATTTTGACGCAAGGGCCTGACTTGAAATCAGGTCTTCACTAAAGGAAATATCGCTAAATGATTATATCTTTTTTTCTTTGATATTTTCGTTGATGATCTGACCGTCGAACAAGCGGATTACCCGGTGCGCATACTCGGCATCCCTCTGTGAGTGGGTAACAATGATCATGGTTGTTCCATTCTGGTTAAGTTCTTCCAGCATGTTCATTACCTCTTCGCCATGGGCTGAATCCAGGTTACCTGTTGGCTCATCAGCCAGGATCAGATTGGGATTGGCAACCACGGCCCTTGCAACGGCAACCCTCTGTTGTTGCCCGCCCGAAAGCTGCATCGGGAAATGTTTGGCACGATGGCCTATTTTCATCTGTTCGAGGGCGGCCTCCACTTTTTGCTTCCTTTCGGAAGATTTCATCCCAAGGTAAATGAGGGGCAACTCCACATTTTCGAAAACATTCAGTTCATCGATCAGGTTAAAATTCTGGAAAACAAAGCCTATGTTCCCTTTGCGGTGTTTTGCCCGCTGCTTTTCGCTTAAGCCGGAAACATCTTCGTCCATGAACAGATATTTACCGTTTGACGGATTGTCCAGCAACCCCAAAATATTCAGCAAGGTGGACTTGCCACAACCCGACGGGCCCATGATGGCCACAAACTCGCCTTTCTTTATTTCAAAAGTTACATTGTTGAGTGCCGTAGTTTCTACTTCATCGGTACGGAAGACTTTTGTGAGGTTTTCTGTTTTTATCATATTACCATAATTTCGCACCTCTGGTGCTTTGATTGCTAAATATTTTTTTACCAAGATTCCAACACTTGGTATTGTTTTTCTAACTTTTCAACACTTAACCCTTCTTTCATTAACAACTCTGTCGGGTTGCTGCCCATACTGTCTTTCTTAACTCCTAAAGGTTTTTTACTTAAACACCAACTTCTCCTTTTCCCCAAATGAATCGTAGGACGAAATAATCACTTTCTCACCGGGTTCCAGACCTTCCATTACTTCGTAAAAACGTGTGTTTTGGCGGCCGATCTTAATCTTCCTTTTTGTTGCAAAATCTTCCGAAGGATCCAAAACATAAATCCAGTTTCCACCGGTTTCCTGGAAAAAGCCTCCCCGTTTCACGATTATGGCATCGGTGGCACTACTGAACTTCAGCCTCAACTGCAAAGTTTGCCCCCTTTTGATTTGTTTGGGCTGTTCCCCTTCAAAATAGAGATCAACCTGAAAAGAACCGTTTGTGACATCGGTATATATTTTTCCAATGACCAAAGAATAGGAACTGCCCGCAAAATCAAAGCTGGCCTCCTGTCCGATGTACACCCTTGAGATGTACCGCTCATCAATATTGGCCCTCAGCTTGAACCCGTTTTTCATATCGATTTGCCCAAGGTGTTCACCTGCCGATTTGGTTTCCCCGATTTCCACACTGAAAGATGACAATTGTCCATCCGTAGGTGCTTTCACGTAAAGGTTTTCCATATTGGCCCTCAGCATATGGAGGTTGTCCTGCATACGGCTCATGGTAATATTGATCTGTCGGCTGCGCGTAACTGCAGAAATAGAATCCAGTTTTTTAAGTTTGATGGAAATATCAAGTTGTTTCAGGGTGAAATCATTTTCGCGTTTTGCATCTTCGTATTCCTTTTTGGAAATCACATCATCTTGAAATAATTTTTCTTTTCTTCCAAAATCAACTCGGGCCTGATCGATCTGATATTCCAGTTCCACAATTTCCTTTTGCCGGTAAAACTTATTCTGTTCCAATCCGATTTTCGTATTTTGCAGGTTATTGATGGCTTCAAAAATCCGGGTTTCCTGCTCCATCAGGCTTAATTCCATATTGGCATTGGCGAGTTTCATTATGGTATCCCCTTTTTCGAGCCAGTCCCCATCTTCCACATAAACCTTTTCGACAAAACCGCCCTGGACTGCATCTATATAAATTGTATTCCTTGGGAAAACAACCCCGTCGATGGGGATAAACTCCTGAAATTTGTCCTTTAAAACCGTTGCAATGCTAATCTGGGATTTATCGATATAAAGTTTGCTGCTCTTGTCCCTAAAAAAAAGAAGCCAGATAATGAAAATGACAAATACACTGATACCAACTATATTTAGGATCTTCTTAGTTGTCCATTTTTTCTTCTCGATTACCTTATCCATTCCCATAATTCAAAAGCTTCAATTTTGTTAAAATTTGTTAAAAAGGGCCAATTTTGATGATTGCTGTTTTAGCGAATACTATGCCGTATTTTCTATATCATTGAATTTAAACACTTCAAGAACTCCTTTCGGGCAATGGTGTTCAATCATTGTTCGGCAGCGTTCAGGTTTTGTACAATTTTGGACAATATTACGAAATCTGTGTTAATGAACTATTTAAACCCAATATAAACTACCTTTCATTCTTCACTCTATCTTATACATTGTTAGGCACATACGGAAACAATAATTATGTTTGCTTCCTTCTTGTTTTAAATCTATTGTTAATTAATTAACAATAATTATTTTTGCCCGAATATTTTTTAAAGAGGTTAATAATGTACAAAATAGCAGAACATCCCATCCTCGATATCCCAACAAACGAGGAACATACTTTTGTTTACAACGGAAAAAAAGTAAGCGGGCAAAAGGGCTTCACCATTGCGGCAGCTTTGCACCAATCCGGGTTTCCGGTCCACAGCCATAGCTTGAAGGACAGAAACCGGAGCCTGGAATGCGGTATCGGCAAATGTGGAGCCTGTGAAATGTTGGTTGATGGAACGATAAAAAGGATTTGTATTGCCAAAGTGGACGAGGTGACAGAGGTGAAAGAAGTGCCCAAAGATTATTCGCCACAGGCTATTAAAACCGAAACTGAAAAAGCCATCCGGGTCTTTAAGACCTCAGTTGTGGTTATTGGTGCCGGGCCTGCCGGACTGGCTGTTCGTGAAGAATTGAAACAGAAGGATATTGATACGATCGTTATCGATAACAACGACAAAATAGGGGGACAGTTCACTATGCAGACCCATCAGTTTTTCTTTTTTGAAAAGGAGAAGAAATTTGGTGGGATGCGCGGTTTCGATATAGCCGAAAGCCTCGCAGGCGATGACCATAGCGGTATTTTCCTGAATTCAACGGTTTGGGATATCTTGGAAGGAAACCGGATTGCCGTAAAAAATATTGCCACCGGGGAAATATATTATGTGGATACCCAATTTCTTGTTGTCGCCACCGGGGCGGTCCCGTTTATGCCCATGTTCGAAAACGATGATTTGCCTGGTGTTTATACGGCAGCGGTCGTGCAAAAAATGATGAACAACGAGTTTACCTTATTGGGTAAAAACATTCTTACGGTCGGGGCCGGGAATATTGGTTACCTCACTTCCTATCAGTTGATGCAGGCTGGTGCAAATGTAAAAGCCATTATCGAGGCACAAGGGCATGAGGGTGGTTTCCCGGTCCAGGCCAATCGGGTCCGGCGCCTTGGGATTCCAATCCTGCTATCGCATATTTTGCTGAAAGCCATTCCCAATGACGACCACACAGGAATCAAAGGAGCGGTAATTGCCGAATGTGAAAATTTCAAGGCCATTCCCGGAACGGAGAAAACACTTGAAGGGATCGATGCCATAAATATTTGTACGGGGCTGGTGGCCGATGACCAGTTGCTCATAAAAGGCTATGAAATATTTGGGAGAAAGTGTTTTGGTGCGGGCGATTCCATCCGTATTGGCGAAGGGACAAGTGCCGTTTTGAGGGGAAAACAGGTGGCCTTTGAAATCATGCAACAAATGGGCACTCCCTTTGCGTATGATGATTATTTGAGTGTTTCAAAAGAATATATTGATTCGCAACAGCATCCTGTTCGGGTAATTGAACAGCCATTCACACCAACAACAAAAAGGGCTTTCCAAAAACCTTTTGTACTGATTGATTGCCTGTACGGATTTGCCTGTAACCCTTGCGAGTTTTCATGTCCGCACGGTGCCATTACGAAAAGGTCAACGAGTACCGTCCCCCATCTCGATTTTGAAAAATGCGTGGGCTGCATGGAATGTGTTTACCAATGTCCGGGCCTGGCCATTTTTGGTTATAACCTGAAAAAAAACTGGCTTTTCCTCCCCATCGAATATGTTGCGCACGAAGGGGAAGAGGTGTACTTGGTGAACAATGACGGGGAAATACTTGGAGAAGGGGTTATCTTGAAAATATTGAAAAAGAAGAACAAAACAAATATTGCACGGGTTCAGGCTATTGATGAATCAGGGGAAAAATTATTGGAGGTAAAAGGATTTGTAATCAAGGAAAGATATCCTGAAATGCCCGAATTCCACAAAGCGGAAGAGATAGAATCGGAAACCTATGTTTGCCATTGCGATGATGTGAAGATGGAGGAAATACTTGACGTGGTGGGCGATCGGAAATTTATCTCCGTGGATGAAATTAAACACACAACCCGCCTTGGGATGGGTGCCTGCCGTGGTAAAAGGTGCATCCCACGACTCAAACAAAGTATCCGTCCCGAAGGGATTTCCATCGTTGGGGAAGCCACGCCACGCGGCCCCATGTCGAACCAGGTTTCCATGGGTGAACTCTATCCGAAAAAGGTACATGAACAAATCATCATTGCCAATAATAAACAAAAAACCGAAAAGAGAAAAGTAAAATCCCTCGTTGCCGGAGGCGGAATTGGAGGCTCAGCTCTGTTCCGGTACCTGGCCGAAGAAGGGATGAAACCTGTCCTGGTAAATTATGGCCGGGGAGCTTCATGGCGGAATATTGCCGGGGGAAGGCCCAATTTCAGCCTGCCCGAGCTTTCGGATATCGCCACACAAAACCTGGAAATCTTCAAAGAATTGCAACAGCAAAAGAATATTGATTTCCGATTGATAAACTATGTAACATTTGCCCACAACGATGAAATGTACCGCGCACTTGAAGCCTCCATGGCCTGGTCGGATGCGGAAATGGTGGAGCCCCGGGATTTTCAAAAGAAGATTTCACCAAATATCAATCCCATGCTCAACACCTATCAATCTGCCCTGATTACAAAAAATTGTTGGCAGGCAACGCCCGGAAAAGTAATTGACCTTATAAGGCGAAATGGGATTACCAATGGCGGTGAAGTGCAGGAAGACTGCAAAATGATTGATGTAAGAAAGGAAGATGGGAAATATTTTGTCCTTGTCCGCGACCATCAGCAAAAGTATATTGAATACGAAACGGAAATATTTATCAATGCCCTTGGGCCACAGGGAAATCAATTTGCCAAAAAGCTTGGCTTGGAAACAGGTATCTATTCTGTAAAGCACCAGGCATTTATTACCCGCCGATTGCCCATGCTCGGACTTGACAACAACCCGTTGCCCATGATTATTGATCGAAGGGTTTACAAAGGATTTTCGGCAGTATATGGCCAACAATTGGCAGAAACCGGACAAATCATTGGATGTGCTTCCCCGGCAACGGAAGCTTCTGAAGCTGAAAAAAACCTAAAGATCAATTCAAAGGATTTCATGGAAATTGTTTCCGAAAACTTCGTTAACTGGATCCCTAAACTTTCATCGGCGGGCTTCCAGGCAGTCTGGGCCGGTTATTATGTGGAACCCAAAATGATTATTGATATCGAGAATGGCCTTTTCATTGGCTTGCGCGGACAGGGCTTTATGTTGGGGCAATATCTTGCCAAACTTTATGTTGACAAACTGATGGGGAAAGAAGTGCCGGGATATTTTGAGCGTTTATCATTAAGAGGAGATGGTTTGTTGGAGAAGGCGTTCAAGTAATATATAATCTTGTTGGTGACAACACCAACAAAGGGCAGCTTAGATAATAACAGTCTGTTAATTCATCCGATGACTCCAAGTCATCGGATGAGTGATTAATCCAGTACAACCCTTTCCTTTAAATCTTTGTCATTAAAGTAATCCAAAAATTTAAAACATAAAAAATGAAAAAAACAATCCTCTTTTCTATTTTTAGCATAATTCTTTTTCCGGTTTTTGCGCAGCATCAAAATGTGGTCATTGATAACTCCGGTTCTCCGGAAGAACCTTCCATATATGTAAACCCAAAAAATACGGATCAGCTTGTGGGAGGTGCAAATATCAATAATGTTTATTCCTCAAATGATGGAGGGCTGACATGGAATACCGGGACTTTGGTTTCCCAGCAAAACGGGGTTTATGGCGATCCTTGCCTGATTGTTGACACTACGGGGAGTTATTACTTTTTCCATTTGTCCATTCCACCGTACCCCGGAAACTTCATTGATCGTATTGTTTGCCAAAAGTCAACGGACAATGGGCAAACCTGGAACGATGGTTCCTATATGGGACTAAATGGCAACAAAGTCCAGGACAAGGAGTGGGCCGTTGTGGACTGGACCAATAATAATATTTATGTAAGCTGGACAGAATTTGATGTTTATGGACCATTTAATCCGGGAAGTGTTACACCGGAAGACAGTTCAAGAATAATGTTTTCAAAATCATTGGATGGTGGTACTACCTGGAGTGAAGCCCAAAAAATCAATCAGGTTTCTGGGGATGTTTGGGACAGTGATGAAACCGTTGAAGGGGCCGTTCCGGCAGTTGGCCCAAACGGGGAAGTATATGTGGCTTGGGCCGGGCCCGAAGGCTTGGTTTTTGACCGCTCCACCGATCAAGGTGAAACCTGGTTGGACGAAGATATATTTGTGAGTGATATCCCGGATGGATGGGATTATGGGATCCCCGGGATCAGCCGTGCCAACGGTTTGCCCATAACCGTTTGTGACTTGAGCGGAGGCGATTACCATGGAAATATCTACATAAACTGGTCTGACCAACGAAATGGCGAAGACGATACGGATGTTTGGATGGCAAAATCAACTGATGGTGGAAATACCTGGAGCGAAGCTAAAAGGGTAAATGACGACCCTTCTGGTAAACAGCAGTTTTTTACCTGGATGGCCATTGATCAGGCAACCGGATATTTGTGGTTTGTTTGGTACGATCGCCGTGCTTATACTGACAATAATACGGATGTGTATATGGCCCTTTCAAAAGATGGCGGAGAAAGTTTTATCAATTTCAAAGTAAGCGAAGAACCATTCCTTCCAATGAACAACGTGTTTTTTGGGGATTACACAAATGTTTCCGTGCATAATAATGTGGTGAGGCCTATTTGGGCAAGGTTGCAAAATGGAAACCTAAGTGTATTGACCGCCATTGTGGATGCGGAATCCATTATCGCAACCGGAACAGAGGAAAAAGATATGACGCCCCTTGCCGAATTGCAGCCCAATTACCCCAACCCTTTTGCCCAAAGCACCTACATTGCTTTCAAATTGCAGAAAGAGGGCAATGTCAACCTAAGCATTTATGATATGTACGGCAGGCAGGTAAGCACCTTGATCGACAATGAATTCCGCACCCGGGGAAAATATGTGGAGCATTTTGATGCAGGCCGTTTCCACCTTTCCCCTGGTGTTTATTATTTCTCGCTTACTGGCGAAGGCATCCATTTGAAACGTAAAATGATGTTGGTTAAATAACAAAACCTTTTATGTCGAAGGATGATGGTACGGAAGGGACATGGAAGGTCGTAAAATATTTCCCGCCTTTGAAAGAACCAACTACCATAACATATGCCCCTCGTTGGTGTCCTCACCAACTTTCTGCCCATCGTTGGTGTTCTGACCAACTCTCTGCCCCTTGTTGGTGTTCTCACCAACAAGGAATTACCTGTCAATTTTTTTAACACTATCAAACGGCAGGGGCGCAAGGTTATCCAAAAAACCTGTTGATGTCAATTTCGGTTATCCAGCGCAGGTGGCTATGCAAAGATCCGAAAAAGCTATGGTATCTTTGGGAATAGATGACCAATGATGATAGAAGAAGTATGACTGTGCTAATTCTTATTGCATTTTTTAATTTCTTTATTAAAAATGCTTTCATACTTGAGTTTCTCTTCCGGAGGCATTTTGTTTATATTATTTTGAATCCGTAAATATTCCTGATTGAGTTTATTATAATCCTCTGCAACTTGTTTATCAGACATATCCTTGTCGTCAAATCCTTTCATTTTGCAAAACAAAGTTGCAGACTTATGAGCGTACAAAGTAGCTTCGCTTATTTTTATAGGTATTGGATAAACATGGGAGTTGGTATCGACCTTCGATTGCAATAGTTCTTCCCGTGTCTTTTCCCCATTTGTGCCCTGGATGGTCGGTTGGGACGTTTTACATGCAAGGAGGAAAACGAAACACGTAAATGCCATTGGAAATATCAATTGTTTCATCGGTGTTTTCAATATTCAGGGAATAAAAAAAGCCCTATCCAATATTTGGATAAAGCTTTTTTACTTTAATTATTATTTGCTATTCTTCGTTATTTCCACGAAAATCATAGACTTTCCTTGCTCCATAAGCAGCACCCATTACCATCATAATGATAAGGCCGCCACCTAAGGGTGCGCCACCGCCAACCGGTGTGTTCCCGCTACCTGGTCCCGCTACCTGGTCCGCCGCCACCGTTTGGGTGCGGGGGTGTTTGGGCAAGGGAAAACAAAGGTAAAGCGAGGAACAATCCCGCTACGAAGAGTGATTTCAATGCTTTTTTCATATCTGTAT
Organism: Chlorobiota bacterium; assembly: GCA_013151015.1. Classification (GTDB taxonomy): domain Bacteria; phylum Bacteroidota; class Bacteroidia; order Bacteroidales; family JAADJA01; genus JAADJA01. The sequence continues at coordinate 19,689 of JAADJA010000084.1, read as the reverse complement.
ATTTTTAAGTTTCTAAATCAGTTAATTATATCCTCCCCTGTACCCCACTTCGACAAGCTCAGTGTGACCGCAGGGGAAGAATTTTTTATTTTATGAAAACTTTCTCCGTTGTCATATTTTCATTGCTGAGTACTTTCACGACATAATAGGCACTCTTTTCGAGCGTGATTGTGTTGAACGTACCGTTGATAGCTGAATTGGCAATTTCTTTTCCCATCATGTCGTAAACCGTAATGTAACCTTTGGTGTTTTCGGGAACAATAACATAAATGCTTTTATGATAGGAATAGATATTTGAAACATCTTTCAGGTTGTCACCAACTGCCAGTGGGGTAAAGTGGATTATGAACCTGTCTTCATTGTCATCAACAGTCCCGGTGAAAGTATATGAATCACTGATCAGGTCAGTTTGAATACCTGTGAAAAGGTCTTCAAGGACCACATCGTTGAATTCACTTGTTTCGATGGCACTGATGGTGAATTCGCCGGGGATTGCCGTACGGAATCCAACAGGGACCATCGCAGTAGCAGGAAGTGCATTGATGGCCATATATCCGTTTGCCATGGAATAAATCTGGGGTATCTCAACATTGTATGCGAACATTTTGTGCGCATCGTAGTTGAAATCAAATCCTTCGGTTGCGTCATCGAGGAAACGGATAGCCAAATCATCAGCATAACCGTTGCCTTCTACTTTTACTTTTAACAGATCGGCAACTTCTGATTTTAGGAATGGGGTGCGCGAATGTGTACGGACAGCATCGGTAAACTCAAGAGTACCTCCGGCTACATTTGTACATTCAACGAAGAAGCCTTGTCCGGGGGCAATGAGGTTAGAGCCATTTCCTGTCCCGACACCTGCAATCCATGTTGCCCATGAACCACCATCTTCAACATAAGTTGCATCGGCAACATTTGTTTTTGTCCAACCGCCTGCAGCATCCCAGTCAATGGCTGATGGGTAAGGGTTTCCTGCCATGTTCCATCCAAGGTTGTTACGGGTAAGTGAAGAGTTGGTGATCGTACCGGTATTATAAGCACCCATATACAAACCTCCGCCGATTGCGTCATAATAGGCAAATCCGGTTCCGGGATCCAATGGAACGGTAGCAGGGACAATATCATTCCAGGTATTGGAAGTCTCATCAAAGTTCTGTAAATACAAACCTGTAAACCAGCCCGATGTTAAACCTGCAACAGGGGCTGACATGGTATGCCAGCCATTTGTCATGCCTGCACCAATTGTTTGAAAACCAGTTACGGTAATCAATCCATTATCGAGCAATGATGCATATCCGCCTGTAGTAGAAGCCAAGTCCATATTACTGCTTACATTGAATGCGGTTAGAACATTTGCAGTAAGATTAGCTCCAACACCAACAGAGCAACTTCCGCCAACGGTAAAAGTAGCTGAATTACCGGTTAAATTTTCAGTGGTAACACTTCCGCCTGTGATATCAAAGCCGCCCAAAACAACGAAATCATTGTTTTCTGCATCCCTGGTGGTAATATAGTCTCCACCGGAAACAACCAGGTTCCATACTGTAAAAGCTGAACCCGATGGGGAAAGAAGAAATCCCCCACCGCTATCAGTTCCTGTCATTTCAACAGTACCACTGGTAATGGAAGCGAATAGGGCAGTTTCTGTCTGGAAAGTACCACCGATGGTCATATAAAAAGGGCCGTCCATTAAACTTGTTCCATTTGCATCATACCAGACAACATCGGCTGCTACATCGATAGTTCCACCTGAAAGCTGGAAAGAACCTCTCGCAAAACTGAAATATCCAGTTTGATACCAGCCACCTCCAATGGTAAGTGTGCCGCCGTTGATGTCAACAAGCGCATTGGTCGCATCGTTATTGTTCAGGTCGCCGGTAATTGTGCATATCCCGTCATTCATAATAAACGAACCATTATCGTTAAGGTTAGCGCCAACAGAAAGTTCACCTCCGGTTACAATAGTTACACTTGCCCCTGCTTCTATGGACATTCCCAAACAGACGTCACCTGTTTCATTTATAAGAGGATAATTCGTTAAACCTGTGGGGACAGTCACATTTACCGCTCCCGTAGGTACAAGCCCATCATCCCAGTTACCGGCGGTTTGCCAGTCGTTGTCAATGGCGCCTGTCCATTGCCCGGGATTAGGGCCAACTGTGGCGATTACAACACTAAAATACAAATCATAAGCAACGAATCCACCCAGACTTGGAACTAACGCATTGCCACCAGCATAAATATCATCTGAAAATACAAGGTATGCATTGTCAAATGCAAATGTATATATCGAAGAGGCACTAACCGGCAAGGGTGTAGTTAACGTAAACGTATGGCTGCCCTGCCCATTAAAGGTGACAGCTTCAGTATAAATTTGATTCAAAGGATCAATGCTTTCACCTGTATATATCCTTAAATCGGTATTAATAATACCCGCATCATAGTTATATACTGTAATAGAAGCAATGTCTCCGACACCAACTGTTGTAAATGACTGACCCATTTGTTCAGTATTGTTGATATATTGAAACCCTAAGCTTTCAATATTATAATCTGCTCGGGCGATAAACCCAAAGCTGGTAAAAAACACCAGCATACCTAATGTAAAGAGTTTTTTCATAAAAATAAAATTTAATGACTAAAAAGTTAAATTGAATAATTACTATTTAAAATGTAGAATCCCAAAAAGTTAGGGGTATGTTTGCATACAATAACACCCCTGTCTAAAGAAAAGAATGAAGGCGAAAATACAATAAGTTTTGGAAGAAACAAAAAAAATGTTTAAAAAATGAAGGGAGACAGGTTCAACTTAGCTTTCGCAAAGGACATTTCCAGCCTGCCCGAAGAAGTCATGCAGGCGGAAATCGGAAAAAAACGGTATGTCATTTACAGCCTTTCTTGTAATATTCATATTGTTTTACGAATTCGGCTTTTTCAAGGCTCCCAACAAATTTCTCCTCGGAAAGCATTTTCATCTCTTCCAGTTTCTCATTTTCTGATTTATAGGCTTTATAAATATCATCCTTTGGCAATGACCTGTACTTTTCCTGCAAAGCCAAAACGGAACAGTGCAATTTGCCCATTTCTTCGGCATAGGCCCTTATTTTTTCGATTTCATCCGGTGACAAGGTTTTTTCCTGTGATGCTATTTGTGGGAGGCTTACTGTTTCATAGCTGCTTTTTGGAGGGGCGGTCTTGACAACTTCTTTCTTGGTTTTACACGAAGTAAAAAACATTGCCAGGGATAATAGGATAATATAGTTTATGGTTTTCATAATTGGCTTTTCTTAATATTTTAAATGTAAACGCAATTTCGGATTAGCTTCCGCAAAGGCCATTTCCAGCCTGCCCGACGAAGTCATACAGGCTGGAATCCTGATTTATTGACGGCGTGGCTTCAAGCCACGCCGTCAATTTTGAACCCTGGCCAAAAAAAAGACCAATCCCGGATTTCCCGCGATCAGCCTTTTGTATTTATTGAGGGTGTGGCTTCAAGCCACGCCGTCAATTTGACAAACCTTTTATTTAAAGGCCTTGAACACTTTTTTGGAGCCATAAGCAGCACCCATTACCATCATAATGATAAGGCCGCCACCCAATGGTGCTCCACCGCCAACCGGTGTGTTCCCGCTACCTGGCGCTACCTGGTCCGCCGCCACCGTTTGGGTGCGGGGGTGTTTGGGCAAGGGAAAACAAAGGTAAAGCGAGGAACAATCCCGCTACGAAGAGCGATTTCAATGCTTTTTTCATATCTTTAAATTTTTAAGTTTCTAAATCAATTAATTTAACCTGGCCTCCTTCCCCCTCATAGGAGGGGGTCAGGGGGAGGTGAGGTTTTATTTTATGAAAACTTTCTCCGTTGTCATATTTTCATTGCTAAGTACTTTCACGACATAATAGGCACTCTTTTCGAGTGTGATTATATTCACGGAACCGCTTATGGTTTCTTTGGCAATTTCCTTGCCCATCATATCATAAATAGTAATTGTACCACTTGTGTTTTCAGGTACGGCAACATATACATCCCTGTCATAAGAATAAATGTTGTATAGGTCGCCTGCAATATCATCAACACCAAGGGCGCCAAAGTGGAGTACAAACCTACTGTCCATGCCTGGGATATAATCAAAGGTATATGAACTTGTGTTCAGGTCGGTGATTGTTCCTGTGGCAATATCTTCGAGGTAAAGATCAATGAATTCGCCATTGCTTACAGTTTCAATGGTATAGGTACCTGCTTCAATGCCTACTTTAACGTTCATCGGAACCGAAGCAACCTCAGGAAGGACATTGATGGCCATCCCTTCGTTTGCAGTCGAATAAATATCGGGTGCAGTCATATCAAAACTTGACAGGTTGTGTGCATCCATTTGGCTATCGAAACCTGTTGTTGCCTCTTCGCGGAAGTAAACAATTGCTTCATCGGAGAAATCATTGTTGGAAACCCTAAGCTTAACAATGTCAGCGGGTTCTTCCTTGTAGAAAGTTGTGTTGTCATGAACCCTTACATCGTTTGCAAACCCTAAAGATCCGGTTGTGCTGCCATCATCATTGACCGCTACAAAGAATCCCTGGCCTGCAGCAATGTATTGCGTAGCGCCAAGTGTTCCTGTTGTTCCATTCCAAATTGCCCAGTTTCCGGCAACAGGATCGAAACGGTAAGTGGATGCGTCCACATTGGTTTTTGTCCAACCAGCTGCTGCTTCCCAGTCAATGGATGATGGATAGGGGTTGCCCACAAGGTTCCAGCCATTGTTAAAACCAGCTGCTGTTCTTGTTAGTGCCCGGGTTGCTGTCCAGGTCAATGAACCGTTGAAGCTGGCGGTTGCACTACCGTTTTGGTTCCAGAGGGCATAACCTTGACCCGGTTCCAGAACGGTTGTTTCATCAATAACATCCGAGTAGGTATTTGAAACTTCATCATGTGTTTGCAGGTAAAGCCCAAAGAAGGTATTGGCTGTTTCACCGGTAACAGGTGATGAGATCAAATGCCATGCGTTTCCTGAATAGGCACGCTCAACGGTAGCACCGTTAAAGGCAACCAATAAACCATTGTCCAATAAAGATGCACCGGATTCAATTGTAATTGTATTGACTTGTGCAATTGAACCAACTGTAGGATAATTTGTGGCTCCGGCAGGGATGGTTACGTCCGTGCCCGATGTTGGTAAACCTGCGCTCCAGTTAGCGGGGTTCCACCAGTCATTGTCAACTGTTCCTGTCCAGCTTGTGGATGTTACTGCTTCCAAAACAGAAATATCATCTACACGAATGTAAAATTCATCCGCTTGGCTATATCCATGGAAGCCCACATAATAAGTGCCTGTTGTTATAGGGGACAAGGTAGCATTGCCAACATACCAGCCATCCGTGAAATCGACAACATCGAAAATAGGCGTGCCAGACATTGCTGCAGAGCTTGCGGCAGTTCCCCAGTCAACGGCCAATCTTTCAGGATAACTTGTGCTCGCTGCAAAAACAAATGCAACTTCATAAGTTACACCAGCTGTTAAATCCAATCCCTCGGTAAAGAACCAATCGTCCATCGCAAGTGAACTGTTATAACTAATTCTTGCAGAATTTGGTGAACTAAGTCCACCTGTACTTGTTACCCACTCAACGCCATCCGCATTTGTATTTTCAACAACCATACATCCCGGGAAAGCAGGTGCGGTAACACCGTCGAAGTTTTCAAAGTAAGGTATTGTGGTTGAAGGACAAGAAGTCATAAAAGTACTGGGCCCTGTCCAGTTGCTGTAAGAACCACCTCCACAATCAGAACGGACATACCAATCGTATGATGTAGCACTAGTTAAACCACCATAAGTATAAGGATTAGTAACCCCTGTTGCTGTTGGTGTGCCCGTTGGGGTAAACCCGGCAGGCCCAAGTTCAATGTCCCAGGAAGTTGCCGTTCCGTTTTCAGTCCATGCAAGATCAGCTGATGTTGTAGTATAGCCAGATTCTGTTTGTGCTGTTGGGTCCATACAAGCAGGACAATTATCCACAGTCATATCATAAGCGGTTGATTGTGGGCTTGGCCACGTAGAAATAATAATATAATATGTTGTTCCGGCTGTAAGGCTTAAACCTGATAATGAAGGATTACCGCCTGATTGAGTATCACTTCCCACGCAGGTTGTAAAAGGCGCACAACCTTCATAAACAAATAAACCTACCCAAGTTCCTGTATTTGTTAAGGTAATATCAATACATTCATCTGCTGCAGGAGTATAAGAGTAAACTACATCGTCACCATTAAGATATGATGAGTTACCACAAATTTCATCGGTAGAGCTATAGTCATCACCATAACCAGAAGTGTTATCGGATGTTGTATAGCCAAGTGAAGCAATTACTAGTGGGTCGCCACAAGTATTTCCTGGTTGTGTTGTGGTAAAGCTATTGGGTCCAACCCAACCACTATATGAACCACTTCCACAGTCAGCACGCACATACCAATCGTAAGTGGTCCCCATTGTTAAACTGCCATATGTATAAGGATTAGTTACACCTGCTTGAGTGGGGGTTCCTGTTGGTGTAAATCCAGTCAGTCCGAGTTCAATGTCCCAGCTTGTAGCAGTCCCGTTTTCAGTCCAGCCAAGGTCAGCGGAAGTTTGGGTAATGCCTGAAGCTGTTTGGGCAGAGGGATCGGGACAGGTGGCAATATATTGTACAGTTGTTACATGGCATGATGCATCCGTGGCACAAAGATCGTCAAGGTTCCAATGTGCATAAAGATCGGAGGATGCAGGGGCCGTAATTGTTAATGGCGAAGCACCGTAGGCCAAAATATTTGCACCTGGAGCAGGGCCATCGGTAATGGTAACAAAAGCCCCTGTTCCTAAATTTTCCAATGTGAACTCATAATCCTGATTGGCAACAATACCTGTAACCTGGGAATACTCACCCGCATAATTGCACGTGTTAATGGTAGTAAGTGCACCACCGGCATCAACTGCAACAGCACCTGATGGATACTGGGCTCCGTTTTCGCAACCAAGCATTACCTGTACGGTTGTTGTGTGGCAACTGGAAGTGGAATTACAGAGATCGTCGTCGCTCCAACTTGGATAAACGGTACCGGTTATGGTTGACTGCCAACTAAGGGGCGATGGCCCGAATGCCAAAACATTTCCCCCACCGGCAGCATCCGTCAAGGTTACATACTTGTGTGTTCCACTTAACGTACAAGAGAACTCATAAGTATAACCGGTCACTATTCCATCAACGGTTGAATACTCCGAAGTATAATTACATGTGGAGATATTAGTCACAGCCCCTCCTGCATCAACCGTTGCGCTACCATATGCGGATGTCCTAATACATTGCGCATTAGCGTAATTTAATAATCCCATTGTAATAAACAGCATTGGGATTAACAATAATTTAGTAAATTTTCTCATAAGATAAAAAATTTAAGTTAATAAATAATTGAATTGAATAATTGTTTTTATTTCGACAAGCTCAACATGACTTGGTCAATATTGTGCGATTTTTTGCTCAGCATGATTATATTTTTGATTTTCAAAGACTTGGAAGCTTAGATTTTAGGATATTCGTTTTCACCTGAAAATATCAGAAGGCAAAAGTACGATAAGTTTTGTGAAAAGCAAGGGAAATTTGAAAAAAACATTGCCCAAAACCTGTTGGGTCGAAGATGGCCTTTGCAGGGGTGGCCCGACTGGTTGAGGAAACAGCAAGTGATTTTGGGATACCTGCACTTTTCAAGCTTCCATGTCCCTGCCCACGGGCTTGCTTCGACATGAAAGGTTTTGTTCCCAGATTCAACTTCCCGACAATTTGTAGGCAAAGCCGAAGAATATCGGATGGAAATAATATCTTTGCAATTCTTAATAATTCAAAACACTATTTGGTGTAGGCTGCGGTATGGATCCCCTTGAAAAAAAACGGTTGAAGGAAAAGCGTAAAAGGCTCAAACAAAGAAGGAAGGAGTATGTCCAAGAGGAAAAGGAATCGATAAAAAGACAAAAACGGGCTTTAAAGGAACACAACAAGGCATTCAAAAAACGCAAGTCCACATCAGGAAAGCCATTTGATTTTTTTGGTCTGTTTGGTTCATTGTTCAAATCTGCCGATATAGAGGGAAAAAATAAGGCCAGATTAAAAAAACACCAACGAAGGGAATTTATCCAAAATGAGAAAAACAGCCTGCGGAAGGAGCGCAGGGAGATGAGGAGGAAGCTGCGCCCCATGCGCCGGAAAATCCGTAAGAACAAATGGGAGCATTTCAAGCTTCAAACCCGGGCTTTCCTTAAACAGCCGTTCAAGCGCAGGAATAAAAACGAAGCCGAAATGATATTGCGCGAGCAAGTGAGGTACGATATGAAGAGGATGATACTGCGCAAGATAGCCAGTTCCCCTTTTGATGCTGCCCGGTCTATTGCCCGGTTTTGGGGCAACAGGAGAAAACGTGTGGAATATTCGATGTCGGTCGTGCGTAATTTTTTCCTGGAGATACGGTATGTATTTAATATAAAGGAGATAAAGGTTTCCTTGTTGAAAACGCTGGTCAATTCAATTGTAATGTATGTCCTGGCATTTTTGGCCACGTATTTCCTGAGCCAGTTCGTGACTGTTTTTATCGCTTCCGTTTTTGATATCCCATCGGTGGTTTTTGTTAATCGAATTTACTGGCCGCTTTATACCTACTCGTCATTATATACACGCATGGCACTGGTGGCCATTTTTGGTTCCGGGCCCTTGTTTTCCCTGATCCTTGGTGTCGGTTTGATCCGTTTGTTTTTCTTAATGGTAAGGAAGACCGTTTACCTAAAGACTTTTTTGCTATGGGCCGCTTTGCACGCTTTCAATAATTTCTTCGGTGCGTATATCGTTGGTGTGGTTACCCGTACGGGTTTTGTGTATTCTTCGGAATGGCTGTTCCTGAGCGATGTGTTGGATGTGGAAGAAATTGTGTTTTTGATCGTGTCTCTCGTGGTATTGGCGATAATGGGGTATTCTTCAACAAAGTATTTTTTACAATCGGCCAACCATTCCATCATAATCGAAAAAAAGCTGAGAAAGTTTTACCTGTTGGTTAAAGTGGGCTTCCCATGGATTATTGGTTCAGGGGTGTTGTATGCAATCAATTTTGGAAAAGCGCCCACCGAACTGCTCCTGTTTTACCTGACGCCCATATTGTTCATCATCCCTGTTTTTACCAATTTCAATTCATTGAAACTCCAGTTTGTAAGACCAGCATACCGGGTTTCCCGTTTTGGCTTTGCCTGGGGATACTTAATTGCACTGGTATTGTTGATTGGGGCAATTATATTGTTATTGAAAGAGGGTTTGGGTTTTAGTTAGTGGCAGGATTTTTAGGATTTGTTGGCGCATGTTCCAGGGTTAAAATCCGTATGGGCCATACTGAAAAGGACTGTCATTCCTCCCCCTCCGCTAACTTACCTTCCCCATGGGTCGGAATGACAATAAAACAGTTAACGATAATGCAAAATCTTTTGTAAAGCTATTTTAAATTTGCGATTTATGAAAAAAGAACTGGAAAATTACCTATTGGCACATACAGGCGCAGAAGATACTGTTTTGGCCGAGCTTACACGGGAAACCCATATCAAGACCATGTTCCCGCGAATGTTGTCGGGGCATTTGCAGGGGAAATTCCTGGAGATGATAAGCTACATGATCGACCCGGCCACTATTTTGGAGATTGGGACTTTTACCGGATATTCGGCCATATGCCTTGCCCGGGGATTGAAGGATGGGGGAATGTTGCACACTATTGATGTAGATCCCGAACTGGAATATCTTGCGAAAGGGTATTTTGAAAAAGCCGCTGTGCAGGATAAGATTATACAACATATCGGGAATGCCCTCGAAATCATCCCTTCCCTTGATTATCTATTTGACCTTGTTTTTATTGATGCCGATAAGGAGAATTACCTGAATTATTACCGTTTGGTTTTTGATAAAGTTAAAACAGGAGGTTTCATATTGGCCGATAATGCGCTTTGGGACGGCAAGGTGGTTTTAAGGGACGATAAGCAGGACAAGGAAACCAAAGGGATTGTGGAATTCAATGAATTTGTCCATAATGACAATAGGGTGGAGAATATGCTGCTGCCCTTGCGGGACGGGATTATGATGTTGAGGAAAAAATAATTGGCACGTAGTAGAGACGCACGGCCGTGCGTCTCTACGTACCAATGGATAGAAACAAAAAAAGGTGGACATGTCCACCTTTTTTATTCAATTACAGATGTGATTATTTTTTGTCATCATCATCTTTCACCTCTTCAAAATCCACATCGGTTACTTCATCGTTTCCTGAGGCCGTATCCCCTCCATCCCCTCCGGAGGCCGGCCCTGCACCGGGTTGTCCGCCTGCCTGGGCATCGCCCTGGGTAGCATTGTACATTTCCTGGCTTGCTGCCTGCCATGCAGTGTTCAACTCGTTCATTGTACTTTCGATTGCTGTGAGGTCTTTGTTTTTATGGGCCTCTTTCAGCGCTGTCAATGCTTTCTCGATAGGTGCTTTTTTGTCATCGGGAAGCTTGTCCCCATATTCTTTCAGTTGTTTTTCCGTTTGGAATATCAACGCATCCGCATTGTTCAGCTTATCGATTTCCTCCTTGGCTTTTTTATCGGCCTCGGCATTAGCGGTAGCTTCGTCTTTCATTTTCTTGATTTCTTCGTCCGAAAGTCCTGAAGAAGCTTCGATACGGATATCCTGGGATTTTCCGGTCGCCTTATCCTTGGCCATTACATGCAATATACCATTGGCATCAATATCGAAAGTCACTTCAATTTGAGGAATGCCCCTTGGTGAAGGTGGAATCCCGTCAAGATGGAACCGCCCGATACTTTTATTCTGGCTGGCCATTGGTCTTTCTCCCTGCAATACATGGATTTCAACGGAAGGTTGATTGTCCGAAGCTGTTGAGAAAGTTTCCGATTTCTTTGATGGAATGGTTGTGTTTGCATCAATCAACCTTGTCATCACGCCGCCCATGGTTTCAATACCGAGGGAAAGTGGTGTAACGTCCAACAACAGTACATCTTTCACTTCACCTGTAAGTACACCGCCTTGAATAGCAGCCCCAACTGCAACCACTTCATCGGGGTTCACCCCTTTTGAAGGTGTTTTTCCAAAGAAATCCTTCACAACGCTTTGTATCGAAGGCATCCTTGTGGAACCCCCGACCAGGATTACTTCATCAATATCGGAAGTTTTTAATCCGGCATCTTTCAGTGCAAGTTTACAGGGCTCAATGGTATCCTTCACCAAATCATCGGTCAACTGGTCAAACTTCGACCGGTTCAGTTTCCTTACAAGGTGCTTGGGGATACCATTCACCGGCATAATGTAAGGAAGGTTGATTTCCGTTTCCGAAGAGCTTGAAAGTTCGATCTTTGCCTTTTCCGCAGCTTCTTTTAGCCTTTGAAGGGCCATCGGATCCTGTTTCAGGTCAATTCCTTCGTCTTTCTTAAATTCCTCGGCCAACCAATCAATGATTTTTTGGTCGAAGTCATCACCACCAAGGTGGGTGTTCCCATTCGTCGATTTTACTTCAAAAACACCATCCCCTAGTTCGAGGATAGAAATATCAAATGTTCCGCCACCTAGGTCAAAGACGGCCACGGTAATGTCTTTGTTTTTCTTATCGAGCCCGTAAGCCAACGAAGCGGCCGTAGGTTCGTTGATGATCCGTTTTACGGTCAATCCTGCAATTTCACCCGCTTCTTTTGTTGCCTGGCGCTGCGAATCGCTAAAATATGCAGGGACTGTGACCACTGCTTCGGTCACTTCCTGTCCAAGATAATCTTCAGCGGTTTTTTTCATTTTTTGCAATATCATTGCCGAAATTTCCTGCGGCGTGTATTTACGGTCGTCGATAACAACACGCGGTGTATTGTTGTCGCCTTTCACAACTTTGTAAGGGACACGGTTCACTTCTTTGGATACCCTGTCGAAAGTTTCGCCCATAAACCTCTTTATGGACGAGATTGTTTTTTCGGGATTGGTAATGGCTTGCCTTTTTGCCGGATCACCCACTTTACGTTCACCGTTTTCGGTAAATGCAACGATGGATGGAGTAGTCCTTCTTCCTTCACTGTTAGGAATTACAACCGGCTCATTCCCTTCCATTACAGCAACACATGAATTTGTTGTCCCCAGATCGATTCCAATAATTTTTCCCATTTTATCTTTATTTTAAATGTTTTACAATTCTTTTAATTCAACGTTGGCCAGATTGTCAATCATTATGCCAAATGCCTGACAAGCAATGGATGGTCAGGATTTTTTGGTTTTAAAACTTAAAACGATGAAAGGTGCTTGGTTAGAGTTCGGTAAATCAATAAGTTAAAAAGCATATCATGAAACTGGAAGCTCATATGACAAAACGACAGAAATACGTTGAGGCAAGTAAATTATCGGTGGAAATTGCAGGGTTTGAATTAAGCAGAAACGTCTTTTCTACCTTGATTCCCATTAGAAACTAATACTCAAACTTTAAAATATTGTCATCTATTTTTTGCAGATCGGCAATAGTTTCAGCATGCAGTTTTTTTGGCTTGGATTTTCGGTAACGGGCAGAAAAGAGCCCGATCCCATTTTCGATATTAGTGTATTCCGGTTTTTCCTGGACAATGCTTGTAGAAGGTTCATAAACTTCCATGTACAGGCTGAATTCGGTTTCCGCAACGGATACGGTTGTGACCACAGGCCCACTGAAACGGGCAACAACATTGGCCTCTTCCACCGGGTCGGAATAAGGGATTTTGTTCAGGCAGGAAGTGAAAAAATCATTGCCCCAATAATAATAGGATATGGTGGAGCTACTTGCCGGCGAGCTCACCGTAGATGAAATCAATTCGATAGACTTGTCAACGGTATCATTGCTGTTTTGATGGATTTCGCTGTAATGGAATGTGACTTTCAGTTCGTTCATTCCCCCGTTTTCAGCTTTTTCCCAAGTGAATTCCGTGGGGTTTATGGGATCGGTCACAAATTTAATGGTTTGTCCAAAGCCCGGCTTTTTAATATCAAAATCATGTACAAGTTTGGTTTCGGAAAATATTTCCTTTCCCGAAACGGGGTTTTTGATTTTCAGTTTGAAAGTGTTCTTATAATTAAGCCAAAACGTATCAATACTAACAGTATCGCCTGAAATATTCAATATAACCTTAATTTCATAGGCCAGATCCAGTTTCGCATGGTAAACAACCTGTTCGGGCGCATAAAAAACCCCGGTTTCCTTATTGTAAATAGTCGTGGTGTCAAATTCAAGGGTATTTACCAATTGACCGTTTTCATTGTATTCTTCCATGACCACTTCCATGGGATAGCCATAATTCGATGAATCCGCCTCTTGTGCATAAATCAGCGCATTGCCTTCCCCGAGAAAAGCTTTGTTTATTTTTATGTAATGATTTTGGTCTTTTTGGTCCAACAGACCATATACAACAGTTATGTCTTTATAGGGCGCAGTCGTATCAAAGTCAGTTTCACAGGCACTTATTAAAACAGAGAAAAACAAAAAGACAAGTGGATATTTAAAAAATTTCATAATACAGAATTGAAATAAACCGGAGCAAATGTACGGTGTTTTATCATTTTATAACAATATTTTATCGGGATTATTATACTTGACCAAAACTGAAGATGTTTGTTTTAAGGGGTAATTGATTTTTGATATAACATAAATGCAGCAAAACCTCATTGCTTAACAATGGAACCCTGTCCGATTAGCCTGCCATCAGACGTTAGTGAAATAATATATATGGCGGGTTTTAAATTTCTCAATATCCCTTTATCAACAGAAATGACATTTCCCCCTTTTGGATACTTTTCAGGAGCCCCTTTATAAATCAGTTGACCATTTATAGAGTAAACCCTAAACTCGATATCCCTTGATTTGCCTAATGAAAATGAAACACTTAGTTTACTGGTAAAAGGGTTTGGGCTTGCTTTCAATGAAACCAGACTATTCGATTTGTTTTCTGGCATTGCCGTAAAAACATCATAAACTGCTTCCCAGCCGGAACCGGTCGTTGCCCCATCGGAATTAAATTCAAGTAACAGGGAATTGCCTGAAGAACTTAGCGTTCCTGGTAAAGCATTCCCGGAAAATCCCCCGATTTTTGGGTTATTTGTCCCGGGGCCGTCGTAAACCCATAATGAATCGTATCCCGGTTCAAGACCGAAATCGGTGAAAACTAATTCGATGGTACTATTTTCAGGGACTGTGATCAGATAGGTATAAAGCTCATTATCGTAATAATTGAAAGTGGGCCCACCGCTGTCAAAAATAGTGTCGCTAAGAGTCAATTGGGCTTCGGTGGTAAATCTCCCGGAAATCAAATCCCATAAATCCGAATAGCCATTGTCATAGCCCAATGCCCAAATGCCAATGCCCACAACCTGCCTTCTGTTCACGATATCGTATTTTTTCCCAAGGCTATATGAATCTTCCATGAAGCATTGGTTCCAGCCATTGTTTTCAAAAGAATAATAGGGCGAAAAACTATTGGCTTCCCATTTTTTGTTTTCATTTGAGTAATATCCAGAGGTGTTGTCTTTAACATACCGGTATGTATATGCCGTTCCCGAAGCCGTGGTATTGGAAGGTGCTATTGGTCCTTGTGTTGGCCATTGCCGTCCGTAATAGGGAACACCCATTAAAAGTTTAATTTTCGGAACGCCCTGCGACTGATAATAGGAAATTGTTTTTGAAAAATTGTAATCGTAAGAGGATGTCATTGAATACAGGGGCGAAACGGCCCCGGCCTGCGAGCTGCCGTTCCAGTAATAATCATAGGCCATTATCATAAATAAGTCCACATAATCTTTCAATGTTGAAACATCATACGTCCCGCTCCAGTTAACTGCCGGGGCGGCAATGCTCAATTCGGCTTCGGGAAGGGCTGCATGCAATTGGTTGCTGAGGTTAATAAGAAATGAAGTAAGCTCGTTTGACAATGAAGATGAAATTGCTTCAATATCCATGTTCACGCCGTTGGCACCCCTTTCATCAATCATCTGGATTACATTGTCGATAAGGGTTTGCTGTGCCGTTGCACTGTTGAAGAAAGTATAATGTCCCGAAAAGATTGTTACGCAAAGATGGACTTTTACATCATTGGCCAGGGCGAGGTCGATGGCTTCGGAAGTGTACCAATCATGGACAGTGGTCGGGTTTCCCGTGGCCGCATCCACTTCGTACGAAAAATAGCAAAGGTCGGAAAGCAGATCCCATTGATAATTCAGGTAATTGCTGCCGCCCCAATAGGGATGATATCCGAAAACCCTTTTGGAGAGCTCGTAATCCTTTTGATTCTTTAAACGGTCCATCTTTTGAAAACCCTGTAAGGAATCAAAGCTTTCAATGGAAGTAATGCCAAGGTTTTTGTAAAAATCGGATTGTTCTTTATGAATGGAATGGTCAGGGAACCCCTGTGAAAACAAGGAAGCCGGGAAAACCATAAAAACGAGGGTAAAAAAAAGTTTGTTCATTTGATTATCATCTTGCCCTCAAAATTAAATCTTTTGCCCGACAGGTGATAAAAATAAACCCCTTTGTTCAATTTATTGTTACGGAACCGCAATATGTTTTTTCCTGCTTTTGCATCGGGATAAATTACTTGTGCCGTTAAATTCCCATAAATATCAAAAACCTGAAGGGTCAATGTTCCTTTTTCCCGTAGTTCAAATTCCATTTGGGTTTCATGTACAAATGGATTTGGAAAAAGATTTATATGGGGGATATTACTCCTTATTTCAGTAATTCCCACCGTATCGCAGGGAACAAACGGGCCTCCGGGAGAACCGCCAAAACATCCGGCAAACCAGTTTGAGGGGTTGTTCAAATCATCATAGGGATCAATCAATTCGAGAGTCCGTCCCGTTCCATCAACTCCGGTGGGCCAGGGGCTTGAATTGGAATAGGTGACCGTGGAAACCAATAGCCCGGTTGTGTCAAAAAGCCTTATTTCTTCCCCGTTTGCGGCCAGCCCAAATTCAAAGGGGCCGGTCACGTTTAACGAATCAGGATAAATACTGGAAAACTTTGCTGTGTCCCTGCAAATTATGAGATAAGCATTTGTGTCAAGGACAATGGAATCCGTGATGACAAAACTATGCCCATCATTGCTGTCCTTGAAAACCCATCCTGAAATATTATGGGAAATCGTGTCGATATTAAGGATTTCGACCCAGTCGGAAGCATCGAGCGAATCCGATGACCTGTAATTGATTTCGCTGAAAACCACCAAAGGCGTATCCACTAAAACCTGAAAAGTGTCGGGGGCAAAAAATGCCTTGAAGATGGAATTGGTATCCACATTGATTACCAGGTGGGGATTTAAAGTGTCCAAATCTGAAATGACCGGATTGGAAGCCCAATGTGAGAATACAAAGGCAGAATCGGCAATTGCGGTTAGCTCAATCGGGTTTCCATCAAAATAAACCCCCTGCCACGGCAGGCTATCGGCGACAATTGTATTGATTTGGATATGGCCGTGCGAAATGGAATCGATATCCAAATCCACTTCCACCGTTTTCTCCAAGTCGAATTCATCAATATAATGCTGGTAAATATAATTGTGGCGGTTTTCGGCAAAGAAGAACATTTCATCCACATTTGATTCCCATGTGGCAAGGCTACCTCCCCATTTGTCGGTATGTGCAGTTATTTCAGGATAGAGGTTTTCCTTGAAATTATCGAGCACGGTCAAAATACGTTCTTGTTTTAAAACCGTGTTGAAAATATCGGCAGAACGGTTGATAAAGTATCTCAAATAATCTTCATTTTCAACCAGTCGGCGTAAAATCCTGTGATTGTCCGACCATTGGATTGTCCCATGTAAAACCCGGTGTATTTCATTGTTATAAACCCCTCCATACAATCCAAAACCAAAATCCGTATCTGTTAAAATATAACGCCAACGTGAAGTGTCGTTTGCCTGTCGCCAGTATTTTGTATTGTGTCCGGGCCAGTCGTGGTTCACGAAAAATATTTCGGAGATAAAATAATCGCTGTAATTTTCAATGTCCACAAATTTCGAAATGGAATCATAAGCCATCGAATCGACCACTGGAACGTGTTTTACATAATCAATCATGCGCAGGTAATGATAGTAGTCCCCTTCGACGATTTTGATGTTGTCCCGTAAAATTTCCACACTGTCCCCATCTACACCAAAGTTTCCTTCGGTATAATAACGGTCGATCTTCTCCCGGATGTTCTGGATCCCCCAATATTGGCCGTTCAGGAAAACGACCGCGGCTTTATAATCTTGTATGTCCATATTGGTGTTTGCCTGGACAAGCTTGTGCATAAAGCCATCGCGGAATTGCGTTATGTTGTAATCCTGCCCCGAATTCCGGAGAACGATCCTTTTAAAGCTTTGGATATCTTTTGTGCCGAAGAATTGATAATCAATCCACGGGTCATCATACTTGGTCCCATCCATTATAAGGCGTACACTTTTCTGGGGGTTTTCCCTCGAAAAGCCACCGTGGATGAGGATATCAGCATCCACTTCAAATCCCTGGTTTTGCAGACTGTCGAAGTATTCCACATGGACAGGTTTTTCCCAGTCCATCCAAAAGTTGGCGCCGAAAAAGGGAGGATCGGGGTCGGCATTCGGCCCCATCACATAAATCCCTTCTTCCCAATCCCATAAATCGTAGGGGTTCATCCCAATGGAAATCACGGGCAAGCTGGAAGTGTACCCAATTATATAGGTATTTGTTGTCGGTTTTCCGGGAATCAGGCCGCTTTTAAAAACCCTGGCCCTGACTACTGTGGAAGTATCAACATTGAAAGGGCCTGTGTAAAGTTCGGATGTGTCGCCGGGAATGGCTCCGGTACGGGTAAAACGGATGGAGTCGCCTTCTTCATAGTTAAGAATCGAAACCTGTACCCCCGAGGGGTAAAACCCTGCCCCGGGGCTTAGGTTCGCTTGTTTCGCATATCCGTTGCAGGTAGGGGAGAAGTTGTTTGTAAATCCGGGGGTTGGATATTCAAAATATTCAGGGTAACCAACTCCATCCGTTTGGTAGCCATACGAATTATTGGCTTGCAAATAAGGATATTCGAACACATCGACAATCTCACCGGAATTGGAAAGCATAAGGCTTTCGCCGGACTTGTTCAGCGCAAAATTGGTGTGGAAATAGGTGGGGTTTTCGTCAAACCATTCGGGCACTTCCTGATAAAGGTGGGAAGTGTCGTTTATGCCAAATGACAGAAAAGGGATTATCGACATATTCCCCAGATTTCCCCAGCCATTCAAAACCTGGATCGCCAAAACATTTTCCCCTTCATGGACTATTGAAGAAAAGAACACCATATCAATTTTAAATTCATCAGGAGGCAAACCCTGGTACATTTGTGCAAGATGTTGCCCCAATGCCCAATCGTCCCAATCCTGGTATTTTCCGGGCCAGCCGATTTCGGCTCGGGCAATTTCCACACCGTTCAGAAAGGCCACAAAAGCTTCATCGAAATCAACATGGAGAATGACAGAGGATATTTTGGACGTATCGAAAACCGTAAAAGGCCTTCGCATATATATCGAGATCACCGAATCGGGGATAATCGTATTGTCGTCCCCATCACCTCGGCCAATTCCCCCGGGGCCTTCCAGCCAAAGTGAATCATCGAAGTCCAATGTATTCCAACTGGAATCGGGGTTTTCATTGGGGAGCCGGTATTTCCAGGTGTTTTCCGCAAGCACGGCAGATTCCCAGTGGTCAACAACAATTCCCCGGTCTTTCTTGTCGGCGATCACCACGAGATGTGAATCCGGGGGAAGAAGAAAAGAAGGGAATGCCCATTTTTCGGGGTAGGTTATATCGTCCGATAAGTACCAGCCATCCAAGTCAATTGAATCATTGGAAGTGTTCAGTATTTCAATCCAGTCGTTGTACTTATTGTTTTCATCGGCAAGCAAATCCACGTTTCTCGGACAAACTTCGTTGATAAGAAGCTGACCGTAAACGTTCGTATTTGTAAGTGCAATAATTAAAAGTATCGCGACCCTAACCGTAGCTGATATGTATTGAATACGTTTCACTAAATCTATAATCCTTTGTTAAACCCAAAAAGGTGTAAATCTTTGACAACATGCAAATTTACAAAAAGAAAGACAATGTTTTACTGCAATTGGTTTACTTCGTTCATGGTAAAAAAAATGCCCTGACAAATTATGCCAGGGCAAATAAAAGATTGTTCAATGAATCAAAGGCCTATTTGATATAGACTTTTTCGGAATATACTTCATCTTTGTCAATTGCTTTTACGATGAAAATCCCATTTCCATTATTAATCGGGAATTCGTTTAAGCTATTGGCAACGCCTTTTCCGGAAAGGATCATGCGGCCCATCAGGTCATGAATTTCAATATTTCCTTCAAAATCTTCAGGAAGCTGAACAAAAACATTACTGTTAACAGCATATATTTCTACTTCGCTTTCTGGATTTGTCGGGCCGGCCGGTTTGGATTTAAACGTAACATGAAGTTTGAACCTCATCTCTTCATCACCGGGAGCAGCATCAAATTTATACAATGATGTTTCCCTTAAATCAGTGAACGTATTCTCTTTTAAACATTGTTAGTTTAGTATACATTTCGTACATTTGCCGAAAAAAACCATGGATTGTGTAAGGTGCAAATCATCAAATAAGGTAAAAAGAGGGA
>JAADJA010000014.1 GCA_013151015.1 Chlorobiota bacterium | reverse complement strand
GAGAAATTGAGAAGAGTGCTCAGGAGTCTCGGTCTGAGAAAGATAGGACAGACAGTCATGCACCCTGACGTTCCATTATGCTTCTTCATAAATACTATGTTACATTTGCAATTCGCGAATTGCAAATGTAACTATAATGTCAATTCAAACAAAAAGTATTCTTTGAGTATTACATTCATATGCAGTAAGTCTTCCAAAACCATCTTTGTCTTTATAAACACAACCAGTATCAATATTAACCACAGCAAGTTTAGACGGAATTCTATTTTCACATTTTGAAATACTTATCGGATTATGACCATGAACGATTGTTTTATTTACCAATAAAGGGTTTGCATAAGATTCTTTGCATTTCCATAACATAAAATATTTGTCATCAAAGGGCTTAATCAAATCATTGTTAAAACCTGCATGCACAAAAAGAAATTCACCTAACAAATAAAAATATTCTAACTCTTTGAAAAACGTAAGGTATTTTGGGTCAATGTTCTTTATGGAGTTTATTTCAAAACTCTTTAATGTTTCATTGCCTCCGTTCTGAATCCATTTTGAAATATTCTTTTCATTTTTGTAAGCATCAAGCAGTAATGCTTCATGATTTCCCATTAATGGGACAATATCAAATCCTTTTTTCTTTAGTTCAATGATGTAGTCAACAACTTCCTTGCTCTTATCCCCTCTGTCAATATAATCGCCAAGCAAAACAAGTTTATCCTTTTTATGAAGCTGGATTTTAGTTTCAACTAGATATTTTAATGAATCAAAACATCCATGAACATCCCCGATGGCAAAAAGTCTGTTACGCATAACTCAAGTACTTGAATGAAACATGAGAATAGGAAAACTTTCTTACAGCAGTTCATTGGCAAGGTTGGCCAACTCCGAGCGTTCCCCTTTCTCCAAACGGATATGGGCATAAATATCATGGTGCTTTATTTTATCGATCAAATAGGAAAGGCCGTTGCTTTGTGAATCGAGGTAAGGGGTATCGATTTGATAAATATCACCGGTAAAGATGATTTTTGTCCCTTCCCCGGCGCGGGTGATTATTGTTTTGACCTCGTGGGGCGTAAGGTTTTGGGCCTCGTCCACTATGAAACAGATATTGGAAATACTGCGCCCACGGATATAGGCCAAAGGGGTTATCATCAATTTTTCGCTTTCAAGGGCTTCCACGATCCGTTTGTACTCCTTGTCTTTTTCGTTGTATTGGTTTTGGATAAATTTCAAATTGTCCCACAGCGGTTCCATGTACGGGTTGAGTTTCGATTTGATATCACCGGGCAAATAACCAATGTCCTTATTGCTCAAGGGCACAATGGGCCGGGCCAGGTAAATCTGTTTGAAATGCCGTTTTTGGTCCAAAGCCCCGGCGAGGGCCAATAATGTTTTCCCTGTCCCGGCAACGCCTTGGAGCGTCACCAATTTGATCTTGTTATTGAGGATGGCATGAAGGGCAAAAACCTGTTCGGCATTCCGTGGCAGGATTTTATAGGATGGCCTTTTCTCGACGCGCTCGATTTTCTGCAAAACAGGGTTGTAAAACGTCAAAACCGAAGAACTCTCGTTTCTTATGATAAAATAATGGTTGGGGATAGGATCGGTAATCCCCAGATCGGAAGGTTCGCAAAGGCCCTCTTTATATAGGCGATCTATTACTTCCGGGTTCACGTTTTCCAACAAGGATTTTCCCGAATATAGGGAGTCCACATCTTTTATCTTACCGGTTTTAAAATCTTCCGATGGGATATCCAAAGCCTTCGCTTTGATACGGAGGTTAATATCCTTGGTGACAAGAATAACTTTGTAACCCGGTTTTTCCTCACTCAGGCGGATGGCCGCATTCAAAATCCGGTGATCCGGTTTGTCGTCACCAAATAATTTTATGGCGTCCATCCCTTTTTCGGGAACTTCGTCCATTTGCACCCTGAACATCCCGGCCTTAGGGAAATCAAGTTCGATCCAATCCTGTAAAGTCCCTTTGGTCGAAAGCCTGTCCATGATGCGGATAAACTCCCTCGCCTCAAAATTCTTGATTTCGTTCCCCTTTTTGAAATTGTCCAGCTCCTCCAAAACGGTGATGGGTATCACCACGTCGTTGTCGTCAAAACTATTGAGGGCATTGTGGTTATATAGGATAACCGATGTGTCGAGGACAAATATTTTTTTGGATTGTCTCTTTTTTGAAGCCATGGGATTTTTGTTTTAAGAACGATAGTGTAAAAATAGAAATTATTATTATGTATGCTGATTTATTATTAAATTTGCTGAGATAAAATTTTTGAATAAATGAATATCGAAACACGAAAAGTAAGTATTATTAGTTGGATAACCAATATTAACGATGAAAGGGTTTTGTCAAAAATAGAAGATATCCAGGAATCGGAACCAGATTGGTGGGATTTGATCAGTAATGATGAAAAGTCGGAAATCGAACAAGGACTTGCCGAAATAGAGAGGGGCGAAACTGTGACCCATAAAGAGGTAATGTCAAAGTACAAGAAATGGGTTTAGAAATTATCTGGTCAAAAAGAGCTGAAAAAGGTTTTGGAAATATTGTTAAGTATTTAGAAGAAAACTGGACAGAAAGGGAAATAAAAAACTTCATAAAGGAAGCAGTGGGTTTTTTTGAACTTTTAAGTAAAAACCCTAAAATACTTCAGCCATCAAGGAAAAGCAACCTTCACCGCGGCCCGATGAACAGGCTGACAATTATCACCTACAGGATAAAACTGTTAATCTCATTGAAGAAAGCTTCCGTTTAAAAACCCAATCGGAACATTTGCTTGAAGTAGCAAAAAGGGCTGTTGAAATTGCCATCGAGGAAGGGGAGCACAAGGGGGTGGAGTGGATAGTGAAACAGGTTGAACAGAAAAGTATAGCTAAAATTTAACCGCAAACCTGTTACATATTTTAGTAAATCTTACTCTGCTAACAAACAGGATGTTAATAACTTTAAACAA
The DNA here is from genome assembly GCA_013151015.1 of Chlorobiota bacterium. Lineage (GTDB taxonomy): Bacteria > Bacteroidota > Bacteroidia > Bacteroidales > JAADJA01 > JAADJA01. The sequence goes on along the minus strand of JAADJA010000014.1, from coordinate 1,012 downwards.
TTAAATCAACAATTAACATTCTTATTTTAGTAGATTTGCATCTGTGTAATAGATTGAACATACAAGATTTATTCAAAATAAATGTTAAATTAATTGGATTTATTAACTAATAGCTTAATTTTGTGCTCAGAAATTGTAACAAGATACCTTTAGAACGGTTTAAGAAAGAGCTGGGCATCAATACCCTTTTTCAGATGGAATTGTTTGTTGATGGTGATAATGCGAACAAAATATTTGAGATAATTCAAAAAAACAACAACCGATTTAAAAGGGCATTATATGAAATGTTATTAGGGCGGTACAACAATGATCTTTATGGAAAGGAGAATGTTTCCCCTAAAACAAAATATGTTACGGCAATAAAATTCAAGAAACGGGGAAATGCAAACCTTCGTATTTACTGCATTGAGATTTTCAAAGACTTAACACCAAATTACAAGAGAATAATTATGGTGGACAGTTACCACAAGAAAACAAACAAAATCGATAAAAAGTTAAAAAACTTTATTGAAAATATAGGGACCTATGAATATACTTTCGAGTAAAAACAAAGAAAGCAAAATTCAACATCAATTCCTTGACATATTATTGTTTGAGTCAGATGACGAAAAACTGGAATTTGAGGCTCAAATGATCCATCTTGACTTGATGGCTAAAATCAAGGAATTGATGACATCAAAAAAAATTGAAAACAAAAAACAACTTGCGGATTTGTTGAACACTTCCCCAAGTTATATTACCCAATTGTTTTCCGGGGAAAAATTGGCAAATTTTAAACTTCTTGCCAAATTGCAAAGGGCATTGGATACAAAATTCAGTATCGTTCCTGATCAGTATATGGCCCAGAAAAGAAATTTCAGGAACAGACTTGCACAAAAAGGGTACGATAAATTTGAATTTGGACCCGAAAACCCGAACAATGGATTTAGAAAAATAGCATAATATGGAAGTAATAGCATCGTCTGATTTTGAATTACGTGATTTTTATATTACTGATTCAAATGTGTTGACC
>JAADJA010000168.1 GCA_013151015.1 Chlorobiota bacterium | reverse complement strand
AAACGGAAACTTTTACATTTATATCGAATGGAACGGCTACAGAAGGAAAAATTTATTTGCCAGACGCATACGGTACAAATAAAAATCTACATGCAATCTATTTAATTGACTTTACAGAACAGCATTTTGCAATTGCTAAAGATGAATTTGAGAAAGTAGTTGCCGGAGTACAGCAGATTGAAGGTTTTGATGCATTGGTTGTCACTTTAAAAGAACTTCTTGATATTGCTGCCACACCCGATACATTTCAAGAATACTATGAAATGTTTAAGAATATGACTTCTTATATTGACAGTAACTACACCACCAATACTTCCAGAACATTTATTGGAAGAGGTAGTGAAGCAGGTATCGTGATGATGACGCTATTTCTTGAAGAATCAGAAAGCTCTGTATTTGATAATTTTATTGTTACAGATCCATCTACTACTTTCATGAACACCATTATAAGCATGATTGAAAATGATGATTTCCCCCAAAATAAAATGAACAAAAAACTCCATTTTTCTTTTTCAACAAGTAATGATCGTGTAAAATGCACCGAACTAATCAATTTGATTAATGAAGCCCAATACCCATGGTTGCAATTTGAATCGATAGAATACTGGAGCAGCGACTACGAAAATACTTATCCAATCTCTTTTGCTGCAGGGATAAAATATATTTTCGATTGATAATGTAAAAAACCTATGATGAAGCACTATAGAATAAATCAAAAAAGCAATAATTAAAATGAAAACAACAGGAAAATTAACCACAATACTATTGCTCACTCTCTTATGGAGTCAATCAGTTTATAGTAATCATGAACTGACAAAAAACCCCAAATCTGACGCTAACGGAACTGAACTGTATAGGGATATTGAGTTTACGTCACAAGACGCTATACTTAGAGGGCGGCTGTATTTACCAGAGAACAAGTCGAAAAAAAGCCCCGTTATTATCATGGCGCACGGATTTACAACTACCATTAACGGGATGACAGCAGACAAATATGCCGAAAGGTACAGAGAGGCGGGCTTTGCGGTTTTGTTATACGACCACAGGAATTTAGGTATAAGTGACGGGGAACCACGTAGGGATGTAAACTTCTGGGTCCAGTCCAGAGGTTATATTGATTGTATTGATTTTGTATCAAGCCTATCGGAAATTGACATTACTAAAATAGCCGTCTGGGGTGCCAGCATGAGTGCGCAGGAGGCATTTCTTGTGGGGTCGATAGATGAAAGGGTAAAAGCCTTTGTCCTTATGATCCCTGGTTTTGAATCTACTCTCCCTGCAGAAGACAAGGACGGCAAGTTATATGCTTTCGCTAAAAAGACAGTGTTAAGTGAGCGAATTATGGATATGTCACATACCGTGATTGAGCCAATGCCAATTGTTTCATCCGACCAGTTGGGAACGCCATCGGTGCTGACGGAAATATCAGCATATCGCTGGTTCATTGAATATGGCGGGCGCTTTGGCACAAATTGGGACAACGTAGTTTCATACTCAGATGTGGAGAGGCCAGAGCTTTATCATACCGGTCAATGCGCTCCTCATATAAAGGCTCCTGTTCTTATGATTGTTGCCACCAACGATGAAATGGAGGGTGCGAACCCGGAAGTCACATTGGATATTTATAAAAAGATTAGCCAACCAAAAGAATGGGTTGATATTGATGGCGGGCATTTCGGATTATTGCATTACCCGAGCGCATTATTTGATAAATCCAGTAAAGCGCAAATCACTTTTCTTAATAGATATTTAAAGTAATTCTTAAAAATATTAGTTCGGTAAATAATTATAATGTATTGATTGCTATGTATTTGCAGGTTGAAAAGTATTTTATCATGTTGCTGTACATCAATACGTTGCGTTCTTTGCGGCCTTGCGCGAGAAAAAATTACCGAAGTATTGAAAAAGACAAAAAATATGTTACAACATCGTTTATTTAGAGAAATGCAAAAAGGATTATTCATTAATAAAAGGAGATATATTATGAAGAAAATTTCAATTGTTTTACTGATTATGGCATTGTTTGTTTTGCCATCTGCTTCGTTCAGCCAGGATGATGCTGAAAAGGCATTGGCATTAACTGAACCTCATATGGAGTTGAGACTGGAAGGTGTTCAAAATAAAGTACCAAGCGAGATATTATTTCATCGTGTCATGCTTATTAATTGGGCAGACACATTAGACAATTCCGCTAAAGCTGAAGTAATTAATCTCTTTTTGGGATTACCTGATAAAATAGATGGTTTTGAATCATTCGAAATTAATGATTTAAGCAAATCCCCTGAAAGTTTTGAACAAGTAATGATTCTAAGGTTTACTTCCGACGAAAGCGTGAAAGCCTATGAAAATCATACGGATCATCTTAGGATTCAAGAGATATCTCCACCCTTAATCGGTGGATTCTTATTTTTCGAATATTGGAAATAACTCCAAATAAATATAAATTCATAAAAACAAAACACGTATTAACCTTGCTTGATTCAGCGTAAAATACCCGCGCTTTATCCATTTCTAAAAATAACTCTATGCAATCATCAAAATCTCAAATTAAAAAACAATACTACAAAGCCGATCTCTTCGAAGACATTTGTAAAAGACTCGAACAACAAGGTGTTGATTTGAATAATGTAAACAGAAACGACATCTCCGCTGTAGATGAATTCCATGTAAGAGGTTCTGAAGTTTCAAATGAACTCACGAATGAAATCTATTTGACGGGTGCAAAAGTCCTTGATGTGGGTTGTGGCCTTGGAGGCCCAAGCCGGATGCTGGCCGATAAATTCGACTGCAAAGTAACAGGGATCGACCTATGCGAAGAGTACATCATTACTGCAAAGAAGTTATCAGAAATTACCGGATTGACCAATAATACAATGTTCATCCAGGCAGATGCAACAAAATTGCCTTTTGAAGACGGGACATTTGATATTGTTTGGACACAACATGTTCAAATGAATGTTCAAGATAAAATAAAGTTCTATTCGGAAATAAAAAGGGTTTTGAATGATGAAGGAGCACTCGTTTATTACGATATTTTCAAGAAGGGGAATGAGGATGTAACCTATCCTGTACCCTGGGCCAATAATGCATCCATTAGTTTTTTGGTAAACATTCAACTGATGGATGCCCATCTTAATGATTTGGGATTTGCCAAACTACAAACAAGTGACCAAACCCCCAAAGCAAGGCAGTTTCTCACCAATTTATTTGAAAAAGTAAAAAAGAACGGCCCCCCCAAACTTGGGCTCAACGTTTTGATGGGAAAAGCAACAATCACAAAGCTAAACAATATCCAGAAGGCCATTGAAGAAAACAAGATTGAATTACAAAGTGGGATTTACCGAAAAAAAAGTGTTTTTGATAATAACAAAGAAATTTAAAAAGATGAAACATCCATGATTGATTTAAACCAGACAGGGAAATGATTAAATAATGCCCCTAATTCGCTAATCTTTATTCGTGCATTTGTGGCCATTAAAATATTGAAGATATACTAATATGAAAATAAAAATTTTATCAATCGTTTTTTTAGCATCGACACTTTTGAGCAATGCCCAGTCTATCGACAGGCAAGTGCTTAGCAGCTCCGGCGATTATTTCGAGGGGCCAAACAGTTCAATAAGCTGGACGGTCGGCGAAATTGCCACCGAGACTTTAACGAACGGGAATTATATCCTTACCCAAGGTTTTCAGCAGCCTTTTGGGATTGTGATCCACGGACTTGACCTTGATGTTTTGGTTTTCCTCGAAGGACCTTATACTTCCGGCAACATGAATACTACTTTAAGGGACGAAGGACAAATCCCCCTTGACCAACCTTACAATGTTTCGCCCTGGTTCTATACAGGTACCGAAAATGTGCCAGGCATCCCCGATAATGTGGTCGATTGGGTTTTGATCGACCTTCGGGACGCAAATAGTGCAACCGCTGCCAATCCCTCAACTTCTGTTGAAATACAGGCTGCTTTTGTTCTAAATAATGGATCGGTGGTCGGACTTGATGGCTCATCGGTTTTGCAATTCTCCGCCACAGTCAGCAACGAGCCTTATATAGTGATCTGGCACCGGAACCATCTTGGTGTTCTTTCAACATTGCCACCAACTGAAACCGATGGGATTTACACCTATGATTTCTCAACGGCAATAAGCCAGGCCTATGGCGGGGGACTTGGGTATAAACCTATAAGTACCGGAATTTATGGCATGGCCGCCGGAGATGCCAACAGCGATGGGACAATCAATATGACGGATAAAACCCTATGGTCAGCCAACGCCGGAGTCAGTGGTTACAAACCAACAGATTTTAATATGGATGTACAAGTTGACAATACAGATAAAAACGGGCCATTGATCGAAAACCAGGATTTGTCATCGCAAGTACCTGAATAGCATGGTCACATTGAGCCTGTCGAAAGTTGACCATAATGCTCGGCCACATTGAGCCTGTCGAAAGTTGACCATAATGCTCGGTCACATTGAGCCTGTCGAAAGTTGACCATAATGCTCGGTCACATTGAGCCTGTCGAAATGTGAATTATGCTTAAACGAACCATGTTTCGACAGGCTCAACATGACCGAGTAGATAAAAAAAGAATGACAATACAATTATTGAAAATGTCACTAAAGGAACTACACAACACAGAATTAACAACCATATAAAAACCAATAAAAATGAAAAATCTATTTACAATTCTCGTATCAGCATTTATAATAACCAATATCCTCCTGCCCCAGCAGGCAATTGCACAATCGCCCGAAAAAATGAAATACCAGGCGGTAATTCGCAACAGTAATGGTCAGGTCATTACTGACCAATCCGTAGGAATGCAAATCAGCATCTTACAGGGAGGCCCAACAGGCACCGTGGTTTATGTTGAAACACAAACACCCACAAGCAATGCCAATGGATTAATTGCAACCGAAATAGGTACAGGAACTGTTATAAGCGGAGATTTTACTACAATAGATTGGGCAAATGGCCCCTACTTCATGAAAATCGAAACCGACCCAACGGGTGGCACAAATTACACCATTACCGGAACCAACCAGTTATTGAGCGTGCCTTACGCTTTGCATTCCAAAACAGCGGATAGTTTAAACACAAATGTCCATAGCCTTTCGGATGCAGATGGGGATACCAAAATACAGGTGGAGGAAAACCCGAATGAAGATGTGATCCGTTTTGATGTTGGTGGCACAGAGCAATGGGTGATGATAGATCAGCGATTAGAGAATAGAAATTCCGATGGTTCTATATTTATTGGGGAAAATGCAGGATTAGAGGACGATGCAACGAATAACCGAAACATTGCAATTGGAATGGCTGCCCTAAAGTCCAATACAGACCGTTATGGTCTTGTTGCAATAGGTGATTCAGCACTTTATAATAATGGTATAGGTGCATATTTATATTATTACCATGCAACTGCCAATACAGCTGTTGGTACAAAATCTCTATATATGAATACCACCGGCTATTATAACACAGCAAATGGCTTTCAAGCACTTTTCAGCAATACGATTGGTTACGACAATACAGCAATTGGCTTTCAAGCGCTTTTCAATAATGGACCTACAGAAACAAGTGAGGGATCATTTAATACGGCCACTGGCTCACAGGCTTTATATTCTAATACCACAGGTTCAACAAACACAGCATATGGCGACAAGGCACTTTTCAGTAATACCACAGCAAGCGCTAACATCGCAATAGGCAGAATGGCACTTTTCAGCAACACCACAGGAAATGCGAACACCGCAGTTGGACATAGGGCACTTCAAGACAACATCACCGGCGGCGAAAATACCGCAACTGGCTATCATGCGCTTATTAACAACACGGCAAGCAACAACACCGCATATGGAGCTAGCGCACTTAAAACCAATACCACAGGATATAGTAATACAGCAATTGGAAAGTCAACACTTTTTGTAAATACAACTGGGAGTCTCAACACTGCTATTGGCTCTCAAGCACTTTTCTTTAATGTCACGGGATTTCAAAACACAGCTGTTGGTTCTGAAGTTTTGCATTCGAACACAGAGGGTCACAACAACACAGCTATTGGGCGTGAGGCTTTGCATTCGAATATCACTGGGGATGATAACACTGCGATAGGACACGTTTCCCTATATGATAATTCAAGTGGTTATGAAAATACTGCGATTGGTAAACAATCCCTTTATAATACAACAACTGCAGGCAGGAATGTGGGAGTAGGATATCAAGCCGGTTTTAATAATTCGACTGGGTTTTATAATACTGCTGTAGGATGGAAATGCGGTCCGGCTACCAGTAATATTAAAAATTCTACTGCCATCGGAAGAGGTGCCTCCACCACTGCCACGAACCAAATACGAATTGGGAACAATATTGTAACAAGTATTGGGGGCTATGTAAGTTGGTCTAATATTTCGGATAAACAATTTAAGAAAGCCATTAAAAATGATATTATTGGGCTTGATTTTATAATGGCCCTGCAGCCGGTAAGCTATCAACTTGATATGGACAAGCTGGAACAGTACACTGGCAATTACATGCATTCATCTGACTCATCAAACAAAGAAACAGAAGAAGAGAAGGAATTTAACCTGCAAAGTAAAATAGAAAAAGGATCCATTCGTCAATCGGGGTTTATCGCCCAGGATGTAGAACTGGCAGCAGAGTCAGTTGGCTATGATTTCAGTGGAGTTGATAAACCCAAAAACCAAGATGACTATTACGGATTGCGGTATGCTGAATTTGTTGTGCCATTGGTAAAAGCATTGCAGGAACAACAGGAGATAATAGAACAACAAAACAAAAACTACGAAAACCTCCTTAAACGGGTCGAACAATTGGAAAAACTTAATATTGAACAAGGTAAAATAATCAGGTAAAGATAAAATACAACTATCTGGGATATTTATTTTGTTTTACTTGCTCAATAAGTTCCCCCTTTCCCGGCGGAGTCTCCCGACTCCATCGCATGGTGTAAAAATCTTCAGGTTTTTATTTATTTTTACCCACCCCAGTTCTCCCGATCCAAACTCCGGTATTGGATGGCTTCGGCGAGATGTTCGGAATTTATATCGTCACTTGCGTCAAGGTCGGCAATGGTACGGGCCACTTTCAGGATACGGTCGTATGCCCGGGCCGAAAGATTTAGTTTTTCCATGGCATTTTTCAGGAGCTGGCGGCCTTCATCGTTCAGCATACATATCTGCCGCAACTGCCTGCTCGTCATCTGGGCATTGGAATAAATACCTTTGGCATCCTCAAAACGTTCGTCCTGTATTTTCCGGGCAGCGATCACCCTTTCCCTCACAACCACACTCTTTTCGCTCACACGGTCGCCAGTAAGTTCATTAAAATCAACGGGGATAACTTCCACATGGATATCGATCCTGTCGAGCAAAGGCCCGGAAACCTTGTTCAGGTAGCGTTGCACGATTCCCGGCCCGCAGGTACAATCCTTATCGGGATGGTTATAATATCCGCAAGGGCACGGGTTCATCGAAGCCACCAACATAAAACTTGTGGGAAACTCAACTGTTAAACGTGAGCGTGCAATCGTCACCACCCTGTCCTCCATGGGTTGCCGCATCACTTCAAGGACAGTCCGCTTAAACTCTGGCAATTCATCCAAAAAAAGGACACCATTGTGGGCAAGTGAAATTTCGCCCGGATGGGGATAAGTACCACCGCCAACTAACCCGGCATCGCTGATCGTATGATGCGGCGAGCGGAAAGGCCTTACGGAAACCAGGGATGTATCTTTGCCAAGTTTACCGGCAACGGAATGGATCTTTGTGGTTTCGAGGGCTTCGTGCAGGTTCAAGGGAGGAAGAATGGAAGGCAGACGTTTTGCCAGCATGGTTTTTCCCGCTCCCGGAGGGCCTATCAATATGACATTGTGGCCACCGGCCGCAGCTATTTCGAGGGCGCGTTTGATATTCTCCTGTCCCTTCACTTCCGAAAAATCAAATTGATAATCGTTAAGACTTGAAAAAAATTCATCCCTCGTGTTTATCGAAACTTTTTCCAATTCCAGATCACCATTTAAAAAGTCGATGACTTCGACAATATTGCTCACTCCATGAACGTCCAAATCATTTACGATGGCAGCTTCCCTTGCATTTTGTTTTGGAAGGATAAAACCCTTAAAGCCTTGCTTTCTTGCTTCGATGGCAATGGGTAGTGCACCTGTAATAGGTTGAAGGCTGCCATCAAGGGAAAGCTCGCCCATGATAATATATTCGTGAAGGCGTTCGTTGTTTATTTGGTCGGATGCCCCGAGAATCCCCATGGCAATCGTAAGGTCATAGGCCGAACCCTCTTTTCGGATATCGGCAGGGGCCATGTTCACGGTAATCTTTATGCCCGGCCATTTGAAACCATTGTTCCTGAGTGCTGCCCATATCCGTTCCTGGCTCTCCTTCACAGCATTATCGGGAAGTCCCACAAGGCTAAATTTGGAACCCCGGCCCACATATACTTCCACGGTAATTGTGATGGCATCGATCCCAATCAATGTACTTCCATAGGTTTTTACAAGCATAAGGCAAAAGTAGGCATTATAAATTGCATAAATCACACAGAAACCACAGAATAACACAGAAAAAACCCTTATCTATCAATCCTGTCCTTTTTTAATATACTATTTTTCAGGCTTGTAACGTGATTTTTGCAAAATCCCTTGTGAATCCTCATCCTTCAATAAGTCTTCCAATGTTACGGTTGGATTGTTTTGCATAAAACGTTTAACGATTTTCCAACCGACCCATTCGCCCAATCGTGGAGGGGATTCATTTCCAAAGTAGGACGTGAAAGGGGCATCCAACAATAGTTTTTTCTCCACATTTTTATCGGTAGAATATAAAACCTCGTTTTCAATAATAAAAGCCCATAAGTTGGTTTCGTTCTTTTTTGCCCATTCCTGTTGAGGCTTTGAATATTTTATCTTAATTCTTTCAGAAGTGTTTGGCAAGATAGCATCAAGGAAATAAAGGTATTTTCCCTGTAAGACCATCAAATCCAGTATATTTCTCCCATGTTCCCGATTTCCCATCATGGTATGTGCAATCTGGTCCACACAGTCCCGGACAATGAATTCTTTACCAAATTTTTGGATCCTGTACATCGGCACGCCCAGTTTTTCATAAGGGGGATAATCAGGTCCAAGGTACATATCAAGGGCGATCAACATCATCCGGCCATCATAGATTATTGGGTATTCATGGTCAAATCCCGAAATGTAGCTATAAACTTCCGGTGGCTCGAAATCGGGAAAATAATACTTTAGGTGTTTAAAGGCTTCGGTGAGTTCATCTTCGAGAAAAGACAAATCGGGGAATTTTTTGTTGCATTCTTTGGCGGCATCGATCAAAAGTGGGTCATTGATGAAATTCGACACCTTCATCAACTTAATGGTATCCACCAAATCATCACCGATAAAAGCAGGGAATTCCTTCTGGAGTTTTCCGAGTTCGCTTTTGAGATGTTCTTTATCAATATTAAAAAGAGCCTGCCCATATCTTTTGATATGAACAGGCTTAATTGAAATATCATCAATATTAATATCTAATTTCCCCGATTCAGAATTACAGGAAAATAGAAATATTGCTATCAAGAAAACAAAAACCGCTTTCAACGCAATCTGGGTGTTTTTGCTTGCTAAAGTATTTTCCATCCCACGCTCAGGAAGAACACATTGTTTTTATAGGTCTGGTCTTCTGTGGCCCCTTCAGGTTTATCATAGATATTACTCAAACCCAATTCATAGCGAAGATCAACGGTAAACATCAGGAAATCGACCCCGGCACCAACTTGTAGTCCCCAATTCAAATCTTTAAATATATCCCCTTCATTATCATCCACAGTTTGCTCAACACCATCAACTTCTATTTTGAAACTTTTATTTGTAACAATGGAAGCAACCGGCCCAGCCTGCAACCTGATATTCATCAAAGGGGGATCGATCAATGTATAACCTAACAATACAGGAATATCAATAGTATTTAAACTTGTAGTGTAATTAACACTCTTTGTAACAGTATTGAGGTTTCCCGGGTCAATTTCAGTAATATCAAAATTAAACTGACCATTCTTTAAAGAAAAATAGACCTCGGGCTGAAGATGCCATTTATCACCCACCCTAACAAAGGCACCAAGCTGGTAACCTGTTTTAGCAGCTTCTTTATAATCTGACACATTCGTTGTAATATTGCTCATTGTTACTGCCCCTTTGACCCCCAACCCCAATTGGGCAAAAGAGAACATCGACATCATAATCATTGCACTTGCTAACAAAACTTTTTTCATGTTATTTATTTTTTTGGTGAATATTTCTGACAAAGGTAATAAATATCCTTATTTCATTATTTTTGCCATGAAATAAATTTGAACATATGAAAAAGACTATTCCGATAATGATTATTCTCCTGTTTTGGGGAATGCAAAGCTTTTCACAGGTAAAACCCTTTCGGTTTGGGTTTAAGGTAGCGCCCAACATTTCCTGGATTTCCCCCGATTCGAAGGGATACAGTGCCGATGGGGCACAACTGGGTTTTTCCTGGGGATTTTTGGCAGATATTACCCTTACCGAGAATTATTTTGTAAAGACAGGTTTTGAGGTGGATTACCTCGGTGGGAAACTAAACTATCCGCATACAATGCTTATCCCCGGCGATACACTTAGCTCTGTTGGAAACATGAACAGGAAATACAATTTACGCTACCTGACAATTCCGCTCACCATTAAAATGCGGACCAATCAGTTTGGCAAAGTTGCTTATTATGGCGAAATTGGTTTTGGCACCTCGTTCAATTTACGGGCAAAAGGGGCCGATAGTTTTGATTATAACGGAGGGCAAAGCAATTATTCGTCCGAAGAAGACCTGAACGACGAAGTGACGTTCGTGAAAAGTTCGATTATCGTGGGCGGGGGAATGGAATATTTTATCGATAATTCCACTTCCATTATTTTGGGGATTTCATTCAGCAATGGCTTGAACAATATCCTGAAAGGGGACAATTCGGTCGATCCCGAAATAAAACAAAAAGGGCATTTGTACTATTTTCAATTGACCGTGGGGGTGATGTTTTAACCTATCCCCGCAAGAGAAAAGTTATTATCGCATTGAAGCATTAAAACAATAAAACCTTGAAAATAGCACTCGCACAAATAAACTATCACATAGGAAATTTTGAGAACAACGAAATCAAAATCCTGGATGCAATTCGCAAAGCCAAAAAAGAAAAGGCCGACCTCGTTGTTTTTGCCGAATTGGCGGTATCGGGTTATCCCCCGCGCGATTTTCTTGAGTTTGATGATTTCATCAACAAATGTTATTTTTCATTAAATCGTATCGCAAAAGAATGTGATGGTATTGCGGCCATTGTTGGTTCACCCACCCGAAACCCGGGAACAAAGGGAAAGGATTTGTTCAATTCTGCATTTTTCCTAAGTGAGGGCGAAGTTAAATCCGTCCACCATAAAACCCTTTTGCCCAACTATGATATTTTTGACGAATACAGGTATTTTGAAGCAAATTCCGTATTTGAAATTATTGAGTTTAAAGGTAAAAAACTGGCAATTACCATATGTGAAGATTTATGGAATATCGGTGACGACCTTTTGTACCGCACCAATCCCATGGATGAATTGATCAAGCTGGAACCGGACGTGATGATCAATATCGCCGCATCGCCCTTTGATTATACCGCTGAGACAAGGCGGAAGAAAATCCTTTTTGAAAATGTTGAGAAATACAAACTGCCCCTTGTTTACGTAAACCATGTGGGTGCACAAACGGAGCTTCTTTTTGATGGAGGGTCGCTGGCCATTAATTCCAAGGGAACATTGTGCAAAGAGTTTAATTATTTTGAGGAAGATTTCGGAATTGTCGATTTGGGGGAGATGGAAACGAGTCCCGTTGTACCCGAAAGGCAAAAACCGGAAAAGATTGCCCTGGTCCACGATGCACTTGTGATGGGGATCAACAATTATTTCGGGAAACTGGGATTTACAAAGGCCATCCTTGGCTTGTCCGGTGGAATAGATTCGGCCCTGACACTGGTTTTGGCCGTAAAAGCCCTTGGCAATAATAATGTGCGGGCCATCCTCCTGCCCTCTCAATTTTCATCCGGCCATTCCATAAAAGATGCCGAAGACCTTGCAAAAAACCTGGACGTCCCTTATGATATAATCCCCATTGAGGAACCCTATCAAAGTTTTGACAAAACCTTAAAACCCCTTTTTGAGGGAATGGAATTCAATATTGCCGAAGAAAACATACAGGCAAGGATTCGCGGTTTGATACTGATGGCGCTTTCCAATAAATTTGGCTATATCCTGTTGAACACTTCCAATAAAAGTGAAGCGGCAGTTGGTTATGGAACCCTTTACGGGGACATGAACGGTGGCCTTTCGGTTTTGGGTGATGTTTATAAAATGGAGGTTTTTGAAATGGCGCGCTATATCAACCGTGAACAGGAAGTTATCCCCTGGAACACTATCACGAAACCGCCCTCGGCGGAACTTCGTCCCGACCAAAAAGATTCCGATTCCTTGCCGGATTACGACATCCTCGACGAAATCCTTTTCCAGTACATAGAAAAACGGAGAGGACCCAATGAACTGATCCAGATGGGATTTGATGCCAAGGTAGTCCACCGTATCCTTAAACTCGTTAACACCAACGAATACAAACGCTACCAAACACCGCCCATGCTGCGTGTTTCGCCCAAGGCATTTGGAATGGGAAGGCGGATGCCGATAGTTGCGAGGTATTTAACATAGCCGTCAGCGTGGACGCTTACTGCATTAATGCGGATGGATACCTACTTCATTCATGATTAGTCGCATTCAAAATATTTAATTACAAAAAAGGATTCTATCAAATGACACCTAACATTTTATTTGCATAATCTACGTTTGAAGTTGGAGCAGGTAAATCTTTGTTTTCTTTCTTATAAAGTCCTATCATTTCATCAACAATTGAACAAAGTTCCGCAAAAACTTCTTTTTCATTGTTTCCATGACAACCTCCGTAAAACAAGCCGGGACAGCTCCCGACAAAACATTGATCCTCATCAGACCATTCTACGATTTTTACATATCTTGCGCTTTCTCTCATTTTTTTGAATCGTTAATTGCTAATCTAACAGCTTTTTCTTGATAATGTTTTGCATCATTGCCAAGCTTTCCCGAAATTGTTATTGGTCTTATTAGATTTGGATGGATGAAATTCCTATGACTTCCTCTTCCACCCCTATTTTCAAAACCTGCGTTTTCCAAGTCCTTTATTAGTTCCTTAATCTTTCTTGGCATATCCTCTCTTGCTAAAAGTAATAATCCTGCAATTGACTCTTTTTGCAAATTTACAAAATTCACTGAATTCCATAAGCATTCTTTGGAGACAAGATCAGGGACACTCATCAAACTTGTACTATTTGACAAAACATACCCTAATTTCTTATACCCTTAGACGTGAAACAAACAGAATCAGACTTTCAAGTGACCAATTATTTAAATATAGTCTTCAGTTATTTGAACAAACCTCAGTTAGATACCCCAAAGCATTGGGCCCTTCGTTGAACAACAAATCAATGATACTGAGGTTGGGGATAAACCCATGCTTTTCGGCAAAAACCTGAATGTATTTAGGGAATCGGACATTCGCGTTTTTTTTCTTTGGGTCAAATTGGTTTCTCAGATCAAGGTAATCGGGATCATTGTTTTCGATGTATTTTTCGGGAATGGCCAATTCCTTTTCCAAACCCAAGGCATCCAGTAAAACTTTTATCAATTGTGTATTAAAATCCAACAGATATTTGAACTGCCTTGAATAAAAACCTTCCAAATCGTCCCTGTAGTACAAAAAGAAAGGCGACTGGTTATAGGCTGAAACAATGGATCGCCAATGATGCCGTTGCCAGTTTTCGAAATAGGAAATTTCAACGTCCTTGACTTTCGTGTGGTTTCCATTTACCTTTTTAACGGGGATGCTTAACGGGAACAATCCATTTGCGGTATAAATCAGGCAGCGGTTACGGTAGGTCTGTTTCACATAATGCTCCCCTTGTTCGACAAATATTTCCTGATATTTAATCAAGGTGGCAAAATATTCAATGGGTGCAAGGTAGGCAGTTGAAAAAACGGCTTTTGAGGACATATCGCTGATTTTTATTTTGCAAAGATACTGATGTAATTCAGGTTCAAAAAAAGATATTTCACAAATTTCAAATGAACTGCTTTCTTCGGCATATCATAAAAAAAAGGCCCCGAAAAAATCCGGGGCCTTTCACCTATTTACTTACCTGGACTGGGTTTCCCCAATCCTAACTATGAAAAATTTACTCAACTTTTGCTTCTGCTTTCTCCTTCAAAAGGACATCGCTGATAACCTGTACCAAGGTCTCCTTGGGAAGTGCACCTGCGGCCATTTGTGGTTGCTCGCCCATTGGGACGAAAAGCATGGAAGGGATACTCTTGATCCCAAAAGCAGCAGCCAATTCCTGCTGGTCTTCGGTATCCACTTTGTATATGTTGATTTTCCCTTCGTATTCTTTCGAGAGCTCTTCCAAAATTGGGGCAACCATTTTGCAAGGCTGGCACCAATCGGCATAAAAATCAATGATACAAGGAAGTTCACCTTCAAATTTCCACTCTTTGTTTACTTCGTAATTAAAGACTTTTTCAAAGAAAGTCTGTTTTGTCAAATGTTCCATTTTGTTTTTGTTGTTTATTGTTTTACTGATTTATTTTTTATTTTCAATACGTACTCGTCAATAATTTTAATGTATTGCTCTTTCGACATTGCCCCTGCCTGCATACTTGGCTGCCCTTCTTTAGGGGCAAATAAAATCGACGGAATACTACGGATTTGGAATACCGATGAAAGTTCACGGTTTTTATCGGTGTTCACTTTATAAAAGTTAACCTTTCCTTTGTAGTGATCCGCCAAATCGTCCATGATGGGGGCAACCATTTTGCAAGGTTTGCACCAGTCGGCATAAAAATCGACCACCACGGGCAACTCACTTTTAAGCACCCATGTATCCGGGCTGCTTTTGTAATCCCAAATTTCATCTTTAAACATCTGGGATGTCATCTGCATTGGCTTTACATCATTCGGATCGGCTTTTTCAGCAACCTGCCCGGTATTTTTTCCCTCAACTTTGGTTTCTTCTTTTGCCTCTTCGGATTGGTTACAAGAATTAAACACAAACCCTATGGCCAACAATAATATGATTGATAATTTTTTCATTTTTCCAATTCGTTATTTTTTTTCTTCCGTTTTCTTTCCCAAAAGGAACTCATCAAATATTTTTTTGTAATCTTCCTTTTTCATTGCCCCTTTTGTCCCATGAGGCCTTCCGTCCATTGGCACATACAAGATGTACGGGATACTCTTGATATCAAATAATCTCGACAACTCCCTGTTCTTATCCGTATTTACTTTGTAAATTGTGATCTGTCCGTCGTACTCCTCAGCCAATTCTTCCATTATAGGAGCAACCATTTTGCAAGGACGGCACCAATCGGCATAAAAATCAATCACTGCGGGTTGGTCGCCTTCAAAAACCCATTCTTCGGGATTTTCTTCATAGTTGAACACCTTGGCCTTAAAACCGGCCACGTCCAGCACCTGCACTTTTGCCTTTGATTTTTCCTTGTCCTGTGCAATGAGGTTAAAACTTCCAAGAAATAAAACCCCGATCAATACTCCAATTACTTTTTTCATATGAATTGTTTTATTATTGTATTTTCCTAAAACGCTGCAAAAGTAAAAAAATTTTATTTTTAAATCGCTTTAATATCACTTTTTTGTATCTTCGCATTCAAATATTGTTCCAATGCCATGATGGCAGATGAGAAAAATGAAAGATTTTTTTAAAAATATTCCAGTCATCCAGTTCGAGGATTTATTTTCGACAAAGGAAAAATGCCTCGAATTCCTTGCCAACGAAAAATGGGTTGATGGTTTCAAGTGCCGGAAATGCGGACACACCAACTATTGTAAAGGCAAGACACCTTTTTCGCGACGTTGCACGAAATGCAAAAGCGAAGAGTCGGCAACGGCGCATACCATATTTCACCGTTGCAAGGTAAACCTGACAGACGCCTTCAAAATAACCTACCTTGTTTGTCACTCGCCCCAAATCTCGACTTACAAATTATCGGAAGAGCTGAACCTCCGCCAAATGACCTGTTGGAAATTCAAACATAAAATAATGGAGTGCATCGATCAGCGCGGTGACCTGGATATACTTCAAAAGGTGGAATTGAAGGCGAATATCAATAACATAAGGGATAATTCAAAAAAATAATTGGGTTTATTGATAACACACCCTCGCCTGCTCCCGAAATTTTGGGATACGGCGAGCAGGCCCACCCCTCTCAAAGAGGGGAGTTTTGGTAATTATTTTTTAAACTCAAATGCAAAGAGCGCTGATTTAATAAAAAACCAACGCTCTCCTGAAAAAAATTACCAATTTATCCTGTATTAATAACAGATATAAATTGCTGTATATTGTAAAATCAGAAAATATTTTTTTATTCCCCGGTTTTCCCTTCAAATTCCCTGATCAGTTCCTCGGGGGATTTCCCCAGGTTTTTCAA
>JAADJA010000090.1 GCA_013151015.1 Chlorobiota bacterium | reverse complement strand
TCTTTTAATAACCCGGAAGCAGAATTCCCACAGGTAAAAAATTCTGATTATATTTTTAAGGCCGAAGAACTTGGCCATCCATTGATACCCAAAGTTGAACGGGTTGATAATGAAGTGGGGGTCAAAGTAAAGGGTTTTAGTATTATCACCGGTGCAAATATGGCAGGAAAAAGTACGTATCTGCGGACCATAGGCGTGAACCTGATATTGGGGATGATTGGTGCACCTGTTTGTGGAAGAGGGATCACAATAAGCCCCATACAGCTTTATACAAGCATCAGGACAGACGATTCCCTCCAGAAAAACGAATCCTATTTTTATTCTGAACTGAAACGACTGAAGGCCATTATCGACGAACTTAAAAAAGGCACAAAATTGTTTATCATCCTTGATGAAATATTGAGGGGCACCAATTCAAAAGACAAACACGCAGGCTCCGAAGCATTGTTGAAACAATTGATCGATTTAAAAGCTTCAGGGATTATCGCAACCCATGACGTTGCCTTGGGCAACCTTGAAAAATCATTTCCCGAACATATAAAGAACCGCTGTTTTGAAGTGGATATTAACGGTAGTGTGTTGTCCTTTGATTATAAACTTCGTGATGGTGTTTCAAAAAACATGAATGCCACTATCTTGATGAGGGAAATGGGGATTACCGTTTAATCCTCATAAACCGGTAATATTATTGTAAAGGTAGTGCCAGCCCCTTCTTCCGAGGTAAAGCTTATTTCGCCCCCGGCATTTTGCACAATGCTTTTCACCATGGCCAGCCCCAATCCCATTCCGCCTGTTTTGGTAGTGAAATTAGGGGAAAAGACTTTTTCCCGTTGATCGGCTGGAATGCCGCTGCCATTATCGGAAAACCGGATAATGTGTTTTCCTTCTTTTTCCTCAACCCTCACATCTATTCTTCCTTCTTCGGTCTCTGTGAAAGCCTGTATAGAGTTTTTTACGAGGTTGTTGAACACGCGCAGGAACTGTTCTTTATCGGCCCTGATATAATGTTGTTTTTGAAAATCAGTGTGCATTTGAACTTTTGAACTCCTCTTAAATAGCCGCAAGGAATTAGTGATGATGGCCGTAAGTTCAACCCTTTCAAAACGGGATTTGGGCATTTTGGCAAAATCTGAAAATTCGGTGGCGATAATTGAAAGGGAATCTATTTGCTCCACAATAGTTTGTGTGAAATGTTTCAATCGCCGGTCCCAATCCGGTGCTTTTTCGTCCCAGGTTTTTTGGAGGTATTGCACACTCAGTTTCATGGGCGTCAAAGGGTTTTTTATTTCATGGGCAATCTGTTTTGCCATTTCGCGCCAAGCACTTTCCCGCTCCGATTTTGCAAGAAGTTGTGCACTGGCCGCAAGTTCATCTATCATGCGGTTGTACTCGGTTACCAGGCTCCCAATTTCGTCATCCTTTTCCCAAAGGATTTTTTCGTTGGTCTTTCCCAACCTTACCTTCCCTATTTTTTCTTTGATCAACAAAACGGGTTTAGTGATGTAATTCGAAATGAGCAGTGCAATGAAAACAGCGATAGCGATAAAAATCACATAAATGTTCACAAAGGCAACAAGGAAGGTTGAAATTTCATTCGTAAGTTCCGATTGTTTTGCAAAATAGGGCAGATTGAGATAGGCGATCAATTTGTTGTTTTCATTACGGAAAGGGACATAAGCCGAATAATATTCATAGTTCCCTATTTTCTCCTTATGGATGTAAAATGACTTTTTCAAAACCGCCATATAATCGTAAGCTTCGGGATTGATTTTGGAAGCTATCAATCCTTTGTTGAAAACCTCAGGGCGCGATGTCGCCAATAGGGAACCATTCAAATCGTAAAGGTTCAGGTCAGAAAAGAAAACCAGTGAAAATTTATAGAGTATTTCTGATAAATAAGGTTCCATATCAACGGTCAACGTATTTTTCGTTGCCAGTTTATGTTCCAGTTCAATCAGGACTGATTGCGCCTTTTCGCTGATAATTGTATGGTTCTTATCGTTGTTCAAAGAAATAATGTAATACAATGAACCGGCGCCCACTAACACAAAAGAGGCAACAATAAGTGAGACGATGGTGATTTGCAGGCGTTTCCTGAAATTAAGCTTGCTGAATTGATTAAAACGGGGTTTATTGAATATAAGAAGGAGGATTATCAAAAGGACGCTGTAAAAGATAAAAATGTATGAAAATGGGGTAAGGATTTCAAGTATTCCGGGTTGGACGATGCTTATCAAATAGGTGGTATCCTCATCTGACTTTGAATATAGGTGGTTAAAGCCGTTTCGGTTGAAAAAACCCATGGTCGAATCCAGTTTGCCGTAGTTTTCGAGATTGGTGCTGTAAAAGTATTTTCCCACATGATAGACAAGCTCATTTTGTTCGTACCGGGCCCAGGAATAGTTTTGAAGGCCCGAAGCTTTCAGCACTTTTTTATCAATGAGAAGTTCCGGGTACCCCAAACCACGCGGGGTGTGTTTCGAAAAAATTTCAAAGTAAATACTTAGTCTTGGATTGAATTTCGGGCTTATGATACCAAGGTAATAATCATTTGCAAGTTTGAAATCAAGGAAAGTGAGCTGTGGGCTTTGCGTTTTCTTCCCAAATTCCGATTTTGTTTCGTTAAAATAATCGGCACAATTTATTATCATATTGTCCTCTTCCATTTCCAGGTTGCGTGACGAATCGCAAATCGTGATCAGGAATTCATATTTCGACCAGTAATCCGAAAAGTAAGTATCCACGATATAGATTACGGTTTTGTCATAATCCTGCTTATCTGCAAAGGGGTATGCTGACAATAAATCAAAAAGCAAAGTATCCTTTTCTATTTTTTGTGCGATTTCACCAAAACCAAATTCAGCCACATAATCCCGTTCGCTTGCAAGGTTCATGGCAATTATTTTCCGGTCTTCTTTTTCTTTGAAATTACTGGCATCAAAAATTACATACGAAGTAAAAAACGAAAATAGGATGAGGTAAAATATAAGCGTGGCAAAATGAAAATTAGAAAGGAAAGTTTGCGAAATAAACCCAAAAGATGCCAGGAAAACGAAAAAGAAAAGAAACAATACCGTA